>CAZXNG010000114.1:0-4617 GCA_964642065.1 uncultured Halobacteriales archaeon | reverse complement strand
ACGACCTGCACCTGGTCCACATCACCGACTACGACGGCTCCTGGGAGGGGTTCGAGCCCGGCGACTCCCTCGAAGGTGCCGACGAGACGTCGAGCGCGCTCGTGACCGTCCGGGCCATCGAGAGCATCCTCGACGTGGGCGAGGACGACGACGGCTCGACGGCGGCCATCGACCTCGACGACGCCGAAGGGAAACTCGAGGACATACGGACCGAGGTCAACGAACTCGACGACCGGCGGGACGAACTCCGCAGCCGCCAGCGCGAAATCGAGGAACAGCTCGACCAGATGGAGCTGTTCGCGGACCTCGGGCTGGACCTCGAGCTCCTGTGGGGGTACGACTCCCTGTCCGTCCGCGTCGGCGAGGGCGACCCCGCCGAGGTCGAGAGCGCGCTCGAGGGGGCCGACGACGTCGACGCCTACGACGTGTTCAAGGGGAACGAGAGCGTCGCCGTCTTCGCCCGCGAGCAGGCCGACGGCGCGCTCGAGGACGCCATGGTCGGCGTCCCCTTTAGCGCCTACGAGGTTCCGGAGACCTCGGGCGAGCCGGCCTCGAACGTCGAGGAGCTGGAACAGGAGCGCCAGCAGGTCGAGGCGAAGCTCGAACGGACCGAGAGCGAGCTCGGGGAGCTGAAGCTCGAACACGCGAGCTTCCTGCTCGCGCTCGAGGAGGAGCTCTCCATCGAGGCTCAGAAGTACGAGGCGCCGCTGCGTTTCGCCACGACCGAGCGCTCGTTCATCGTCGAGGGCTGGGTGCCCACCGAGAAGCACGAGCAGTTCGTGACCGAACTCGAAGGGACGGTCGGCGACCACCTCGAAATCGAGGAAATCGAGCGCGCCGAGTACACGAGCTCCAGTCACGCTACCTACCACCCCGACGACGAGGAGGGCGGTGCGAACCCTAACACGGCCGACGACGGGGACAACGGGCGGGAAGTCGCCACCGACGGAGGGACCCAGGGCGGCGTCGTCACCGTCCAGGACGACCCGCCGGTCGTCCAGCGCAACCCCGGTCTCATCGGGCCGTTCGAACTGCTCGTGAAGGCGGTCAACCGGCCGAAGTACTCGGAGTTCGACCCGACGATAGCGCTGTTCCTGACGTTCCCGCTGTTCTTCGGGTTCATGATCGGCGACGTCGGCTACGGCCTGCTGTACGTCGCGCTCGGCTACTGGGTCGCCGGGAAGTTCGACTCGCAGGGGTTCGTCGACTTCGGGAAGATCGTCGTGTGGCTCGGCGTGTTCACCATCGCCTTCGGCTTCCTGTACGGCGAGGTGCTCGGATTGCACTTCATCGAGTGGTTCGGGGCACACCCGCCCCTGGAGAAGGGCATCTCCGACGCCGCATGGGCCGAGGCCTGGCTGGTCGTCGCGGTCATCGCGGGCTGGGCCCACCTCAACATCGGCTACCTGTTCAACTTCGTCGAGGAGTTCCAGCTCCACGGGACGAAGACGGCTGTCGTCGAAGTAGGCTCGTGGCTGTTGATGTTGAACGGACTGTGGGTGTTCATCTTCAGCGGCCTCTTCTCGGGCAGCAAACCCGGGTTCCTCGTGGGCTCGGAGGCGGCGCTCAACGAAGGTCCCATCCCGCTCGGCTTCACCGGGTTCCCCGAGATAGCAGGCATCCTCGGCCTCGCGGCCTTCGGGCTCGGGCTCGTGGTGTTGATCACCGGCCCCTGGTACGAGGCCTTCGAGTTCCTCGCCCCGCTCGCGCACACACTGTCGTACACCCGGCTGACTGCAGTGCTGCTGGCAAAGGCCGGGATGGCGCTCGCGGTGAACCTGCTGTACTGGGGCGCCTACAGCGACGACGAGGGCTTTCACTTCATGCACACCTACGAGCCGGGGTACGAGCCCCACGGCGGGGGTGCGGAGGTCATCTTCGGCGGGCTGTCGAACATGGGGACCGGATTCACCCTCGGACCCCTCCAGCTGGGGCTCGAAGGCGCGTTGCTCGGACTGCCGGTCCTGCTCGTCGGCCATATAGTCGTCTTGGCAATCGGTGGCACAGCGGCTATACAGGCTATCAGACTGGAATACTTCGAGTTCTTTGAGAAGTTTTATGAAGGCGGTGGAAAGAACTATCAACCGTTCGGGTACGACAGAACCCACACCACAGACAACTGACACCAAAAACCTATGATGGAAACACTCACGCTACTGACGGACGCCGTACTGACCAACGGAGCAGTCGAATCATCCCCCGCGCTGACGCCGTCGGCCGCGGCGGCCATCGCGGTCGGTCTGGCCGCGCTCGGGACGGGGTACGCACAGCGCGGAATCGGGGCAGCAGCGGTCGGTGCAGTCGCCGAAGACAGCGACAATCTCATTCCCGGCCTGATTTTCACCGCGATTCCCGAGACACTGATAATCATCGCGTTCGTTACCATCTTCGTGGCGTAACGCGGCCCACCAACTAGGACCCATGACTCTGGACACTGTCGTCGAGGACATCAGGGAGCAAGCCCGCGCGCGTGCGGAGGATATTCGGCAAGACGCCGAGGAAGAGGCCGAGGAGATACGTGCGGACGCCGAGGCCGATGCGGAGGAGATTCGCGCGGACGTGCTGGCCGACGCCGAACGCCAGATAGAACAGGAGCGCGAACAGCGCATGTCCAGCGCGAAGCTGGAAGCCAAACAGAGCCGTCTCGAAGCCCGCCGGGACGTCCTCCAGTCGGTCCGCGACGAGGTCGAAAAGGAGATCGCGACGCTCCCCGACGACGAGCGCGAGGAGCTGACACGGGCGTTGCTGGACGCCGCCGCGGCGGAGATCGAGGGCGGTAAATCGGTCCAGGTGTACGGGCGCGCCGACGACCAGGCCATGCTCGAATCGCTCCTCGCGGAGTACGACGGCTTCGAGTACGCGGGCGAGTACGACTGTCTGGGCGGCGTCGTCGTCGAAAGCACGGAGTCGCGCGTTCGTATCAAGAACACGTTTGACTCGATTCTCGAGGAGGTCTGGGAGGAGAACCTCCGCGAGATCAGTGACATACTCTTCGAGCAATGAGTCAGGCAGGCAACTCGAATCCGGAGTACGTCAACGCCCGCGTCAGGGCGCGCAGAGCCGCGCTGTTCGACGAGGAGGACTACCGCAAGCTCGTCCGGATGGGGACCGGCGAGATCGCCCGCTACATGGAGGAGACCGAGTACGAAACGGAGATGAACGCCCTCGGCGCTCGTCACAGCGGGGTCGACCTCATCGAGTACGCCCTCAACGAGAACCTGGCGAAACACTTTCACCAGTTGCTCGACTGGGCGGAGGGGCAGCTCTACACGCAGATCGCGAACTACCTCCGGAAGTTCGACGCCTGGAACGCCAAGACGGCGATTCGTGGCGTCTACTCGGGTGCCGACCCCGAAGAGATTTCCACGGACTACATCCGTGCCGGCGAGTTCGACGAGACGCTGCTGGACCAGATAGCTGCGGCCGGCTCCGTCGAGGAGGTCGTCGACCTGCTTTCCGGAACCATCTTCGAGGAAGGGCTGGACGCCGCCTACGAGGACTACGAGGAGCAGGACGTGCTCGTTCCCCTGGAAAACGCCATCGACAAGACGTTCTACGAGCACCTGCTCGACGGCATCGACACGTCCATGGTCAACCGGAACACGCCACAGGGGCTGTACCTCGACGTGCTCCAGGCGGAAATCGACTTCCGGAACATCCGGAACGCCCTGCGGCTATCGAGGACGGGGACCGACCTCGACCCCGACGAGTACTACATCGAGGGCGGCAAACTGTTCGACCAGGGTGAACTCCGCCAGCTCGTCGGGAACTTCGACGAGTTCGTCGAGTACATCCGCGAGAGCACCTACGGCGACGAGCTCTCGAACGCGCTGACCGAACTCGAAGAGGCGGAGAGCCTCATCCAGTTCGAGCACGCCCTCGATTCGGCGCTGCTGGAGTACTCCGACACCCTCGCCTACCAGTACCCGGTGTCCATCTGTTCGGCGCTCTCGTACATCCTCGCGAAGGAACGGGAGATAGAGAACATCCGGGCCATCGCCCGCGGCCGGGAGGTCGGCCTCTCGGTCGAGGAAATCGAGGAGGAACTGGTGGTAACATGAGCGCGGGAAGCCAGGAGATAGCGGTCGTCGGGAGCCCGGAGTTCACAACAGGCTTCCGGCTGGCCGGCGTACGGAAGTTCGCAAACGTCCCCGACGACGAGAAGGACGACGACCTGGACGACGCGGTGACCGAGACGATGGCCGACGACGAGGTCGGCATCGTCGTGATGCACAACGACGACCTGGAACACCTCTCGCGGGACGTCCGCCAGGACGTCGAGACGAGCGTCGAACCGGTGGTCGTCACGCTCGGGGGCGGCACAGGCAGCGGCAATCTGCGCGAGCAGATCAAACGAGCAATCGGTATCGACCTGATGGAGGAAGACTAACATGAGTCAAGCAACAGAATCCGACGTCCGTGAAGACGGCGTCATCGAGAGCGTAAGCGGCCCCGTCGTGACTGCGGTCGACCTCGACGCGCGGATGAACGACGTCGTGTACGTCGGTCACGAGGGGCTGATGGGCGAAGTCATCGAAATCGAAGGGAACCTGACCACAATTCAGGTGTACGAGGAGACCTCCGGCGTCTCGCCGGGCGAACCCGTCGAGTCGACCG
>CAZXNG010000113.1:0-4665 GCA_964642065.1 uncultured Halobacteriales archaeon | reverse complement strand
ACCGCGGCGCCGGAGAGGTGCTCCTGACGTCGATGCACGGCGACGGCACGAAGGACGGCTACGACCTCCCCGTGACGAAGGCCGTCAGCGAGAACGTCGACGTACCCGTCATCGCGTCGGGAGGCGCAGGCGGCCCCGAACACATGCTCGAAGCGTTCGAGGAAGCCAGCGCCGACGCCGCGCTCGCCGCATCGATATTCCACTTCGACGAGTACACCGTCGGCGATGTGAAGGAGTACCTCGACGGCGAAGGCGTGCCGGTCCGCCTCTGAACCGCAGGATTCTCAGTAGCCTTCCAGCGGCGCGTCGAGGTCTATCTCGCCGGCGTCCAGCTCCTCTTCGACCTCGCGCGCCGCGGCAACCATGTTCTCCATCTTGCCGTACGCGCTGTCGCGCGGCAGCAGCTTGACGCCGCAGTCCGGCGAGACCGTGAGCTTCTCCGGCGGCACGACCTTCAGTCCCTGCAGGATGTTGCGCTTTATCTCGTCGACGGATTCGACGTCGGCGTCGTGGACGTCGGTGACGCCGAGCGCGAGGTCGGGTTCGAACTCCGGCTCGGTGAAGACGTCTATCTGTTCGTAGTCTCCGTTGCATAGCTCTACGTCGAGCTCGTCGATGGGGAAGTCGTTGAGCTCGGGGTAGATCCGGCTGTAGTCGCCGTAGCAGACATGGAGTCCGATACGGACTTCGTCGGGCACTCCGGCGACGATGCGCTCCAGCGCCTCGCCGACGATGGCGTGGTCGCGGGGCTTCGTCGCGAGCGCGGGTTCGTCGATCTGGATGTACCGCGCACCTGCATCGACGAGGTTCTCTACCTCGGTGTTCACGAGCTCCGCGAGGTCGTAGACGAGCTCCTCCAGCGACGGGTAGGCTTCGTTGAACGCCCAGTCGCCGAGGGTGTAGGGCCCGGTTATCGGCACCTTCACCGGCCGAGACGCTGCGTCCTCGGTGAACTCGAACTCGTCGACGAGCCAGGTGTCGCCGTACCCGACCACGTCGACGACGCTGGGTTTGTCGAAGTAGTTGTGTCCCCAGACCTTGACGGGTCCGTTGAACTCGTAGCCGTCGATGAGGTGGGCGAAGTACTCCACCATCTCCTCCCGCCTCATCTCTCCGTCGACGACGGTGTCCAGTCCCGCGCGTTCGAGTTCGTCGACGATGACGCAGCAGGCGTCGTCGAAAGCCTCCTCCAGCTGCTCGTCCGTGAACTTCGAGTCCTCGTCTTCGGCGAGGTCCTTCGCCCTGTTCAGCCACTTGGGCTTCGGGTAGCTGCCGACCACACTCGTCAGGAGGAAGTGCTCGTGCGGGTGGTCGCTGGGTCGGAACTGCTCCCTGTTCGCCGCGGGGTTCCGAGCCATCAGCTCAACACCTCCGTGGCTTCGGCTATCGCGTCGAGCTTGTCCTCGTACTTGTTCTCGGGAAGGTAGAACAGCTCGGTGTTGGAGGTCACGAAGACCGTGTCGAAGCCGCCAGCGGCTTCCTCTAGCTCACCGACCGAGCTCGCGGCTTCCTCGGGTTCCTCCACCAGGGTGTTCTGGCCGTCGACGACGCCTGCCGCCGCGGCGTCGAACGCGCCGTGCTCCTCGACGTTCTCCAGGTTAGCCTCCGCGCCCTCCACGAGGTCGAAGCCGACGGCGTCGGCTTCGGAGTCCAGCAGGCCGGTGTAGACGTCCTCCGGTACGCCGCCCCAGTAGCTGTGGACGACCACGTCTGCGTCGGCGGCGGCCGCGACCTCGGAGACCGCGTCGACCGCGCGTTCGACCGCGTCACCCTCGGGCGCGTCCTCGACCAGCGACGGCTCCAGCAGGAACAGGGAGTCGACGTCGGGGAGCAGCTCGATCTCGCCGGCGAGGAACTCCGCCACCGCTGCCTGGAACTCCGTCTCGTCGCCGTAGTGTTCGTCGGTGGCGAGCTCCGTCAGGCTGTAAGGCCCCGGAAGCACCGCCTGCAGGTCGGCGTCTCCGTCCACGTGCTCCGCCGCGCGCTCGAGCTCGTCGGCGACGTCAGCGCTCTCCGTCAACGGACCCTGGACGCGGGGGTCGCGGTAGAAGTTGTTGTTGTCGTAGTAACGGACGATGCCGCCGGTGTCGACGTTCGGGTGGACCGCGAGCGGATGCGCTATCATGTCGTCCCAACGTGCCTGTCCCTCGACCACCTGGTCGACGCCGCGTGAGAGCTGGTCGTCGACCAGCTCCTCTCTTACCGCGTCGTACTCTTCCACGACCTCGTCGTCTTCGTCGCCGCTGACGAGGTCGTGTTTCTGGTGTCCTTTGAGGTCGCTCAGGCTGTCCTTCGCCCAGTCGGGCAGCGGGTAGAGCCCTGGAGTCGTGGAGACGTACTCTGTCATGGAGTGGGGTTGAACACGGCTCAGTTTAGTGTTTCCGACATAAGACACGTGCGCGTCGTAGGTCGGTCTACCGCATCTCGTCGAGGTCGACGGCGGCGTCGGAGGTCAGGTAGGCGCACGGCATCCTCGAGTCGTAGACCACCAGCTGTTCGTCGGCGGTGCGGTACGATTCGAGGCGTTCCGCGCTCATACTTCGACAGTAGGGCGACGGGTAAAAAGCCCCGTCGATACCGGCAAGAAAACGGTTTCGCGTCCTCTATCGACGGTCAGATATGACGCATCTACTAAGCCCTCCGCTGCACAAGGCCACGGCATGACCGAAGCAGCAGACGAACGCGTCCGACAGGCCTACCGAAATCGTCCGACGCTGTACCGCGACGAGGGCAGCGGGCACGCCGTGGTGTTCGCGCACGGCACCCTGATGGACCGGACGATGTTCGACCCGCAGATAGAGGCGCTGGCTCCGGAGTACCGCTGCATCGCATACGACCTCCGCGCACGCACCGAGCACTACGCATCCGAGTACACGCTCGACGCGCTCGCCGACGACTGCGCCGCCCTCCTCGACAGCCTCGACGTGGACAGCTGCGTGCTCGCCGGCATGTCGATGGGTGGCTTCACGGCGCTCAAGTTCGCGCTCCACCACCCCGACAGGCTCGACGGACTCGTGCTCGTCGACTCGATGGCCGACGTCCACGAGGAGACCCAGACGAAGACCTACGAGGCGATGGTCGACCAGCTGCTCACCTCCGACACCGTGCCACAGGCGCTGGCGGAGACAGCGAGCCAGATGCTGTTCGGCGAGACAACCCGGGCGGAGAACCCCGAGCTCGTGGAGGCCTGGGTCGAGCGCTGGCTGTCCTACACGCCGGAGGCCATCGCCAACGAGGTCGGCAGCTGGATGCACCGCGAACCACTGTTGGACCAGGTCGACGAGATAGACGTCCCGACGCTCGTCGTCCACGGGGACGAGGACACCTCGATACCAGTGGAGAAAGGTAGGGAGACCGCGGAGGCTCTGCCCGACGGCCGGCTGGAGGTCGTCGAGGAAGCCGGTCACAGCAGCAACGTCGAGCAGCCGGAGACAGTCAACGCGGCGCTATCCGAGTTTCTCGAGGAGGTACACCGGTAGATTCAGCAGGCGCTACGGAACGTTGTCGATGGAAAGTATCTGGAGAAACGGTTCTCCAGTCTAGAGGCGCGTGAGGTTCTTGGCGCGCGGACCCTCGTCGGCCTGCTCTATCTCGAACTCCACCTCGTTGCCTTCCTCGAGGTCCTCGCCCCCGACGTCCTCCATGTGGAAGAATATGTCTTCGTCGTCGTCCGTCTCGTCCGTTTCTATGAAACCGTATCCCTTCCTGTCATGGAAGAAGTCGACCGTACCTTGTACCATCTGCGTACAGGGGTAGAGGTCGAAGGCTTATATCGATGCTGGTACGTCGTGACGGACGAGCAGTTCGCCAGCGACTCGACTATCCCAGGTACCTGGATACGCGCTCCGCCACCGCCGAACGCAGATTACGTTGATCGAAACGTAGCTCGTCGGCTCGATAGAGCGAAGCGTACCTCCTCCTGACGAGGTCGTCCAGCGCACGTTCGACGGCTTCGTCGACGGAGACCCCTCCCCTGTCCTCCCGATCCCCGGTGATTCCGTGGAGGTGGTCCTCGGTGACGAAGCCGTCGACCACCTGTTCGAGGTCGCGGAGACCGCGCTGTCCTCCGGCGTCCGGTTCGTAGACCGCCTCCGACCTCCCGCCGGACTTGTCCCTCACGAGTACCCGCGCGGCGGCGCCACCGTACTCCTCCACCTCCGGCGGACCATCCTCGACGTACGCGTCGAGGTCCGTGCGTCTCGCCGCCGCCTCCTGTTCCACCACCGCGGGGACGGCGAGACCCATCCTGCGGTAAGCACTCGCTGCCGCGTCGGGAGGCAGGAAGCCGTCGCGGCCGTCGCTCCAGACGTCGACGCCGAGGAAAGCAGGCACGTCGTCCCAGCGGTAGTCGACGCCGCGGTACACCGGTGCGACGCCGAAGAACGTCAGCGAACCCGGGTCGTCGACGCTCGCCAGCAGCGCGTCGCGGTCCAGCCGGTCACGAACCTCAGACGCCGCGCTTCGGGTCCAGAGCGGGAGGTCGGCGTCGCGATAGGCCCGTTCGTGGTCGCCGAAGACGACGAGACCGGAGTCCACCACCTCGAACCGGAGGCGGCGGGAGGTCGGCAGCGCCTGTATCCAGAGATGGCCGCCGAAGCACACGTCGTCGGTCAGAGACGGGGTGACGGGGAAGTCCTCCACGTGCTACACAGGCGAGCGAGGATG
>CAZXNG010000112.1:0-4702 GCA_964642065.1 uncultured Halobacteriales archaeon | reverse complement strand
CGGGGCTCCTGCTCTTCCTCCACCCCGGCGTCTGGGACGGCTTCGAACGACTGGTCTGCAGGCGTGCGGAGGCTGCCGCCGCAGCCGTCTCGCGGCTACAGCTTGGTGCCGCCGAACGGCTTCCGGAGGTATCCGCGAGGTCGAGAGTCGGCGACAGGTACCTCGAAGCCGTCCCGGTGCTCGCGGCCGTCGTCCTGCTGGTGGTCGGTGGCGGGATGGTGGCTTCCAACGTAGAGACGGGCGTAGAGGCGGCGGAAGTGGTCGACGACGCCCCCCATCTGCCGGGCCACGAGAGGGTCTCGGCGGCCGCCGAAGCCCTCGGCGTCGACCAGCCGCCGTGGGACGTCTTCGCACCAGAGGTGAAGGACAAGGACGTCTACTACGTCTTCGCCGCGGAGACCTCCGGGGGCGGCGTGGTCGACCTCTGGGGCGGCGGCGAGGTCGACTGGAGTCCGCCGTACGACGACCTGTCGCGGCAGTACAGCAGGGGTTACCGCGAGCGTTTCTACATGGAGAGCGTCTGGAGTTCGCCGGCTCTCGCGCTGCAGGGCGCGCCACCAGAGGTTGGGCTCGCGCGACAGCTCTGCGAGGAAGCCGAGACGGGGGTCGAGGGAGAGGTCGAACGCCTGCATCTGTACTACGTCATACAGGACGTCGAGGTGTCCGGAGGCGAGCCGGGCAGGAACGCGCTGTCGATGGTGGAACACAGCTGCGAGCCCGAGGAGGCAGAACCCCGCCCGGTCGTGGCTCCTCCGGAGGAGTTCGAACCCGTGACGGGTGGACACGAACGCGGAGGCGGGACGACGCTAGTGGAACGACGTCCCAGCAGAGTCGACGCGTCGTCGGACGAGCTCGCTGGTGGAGAGAGCTGTGATACGGAGATGGACGGGCTGGAGCCAGAGGACCTGAACCGCGGGCTCAAGGACCTCGAACGCAGCCGCTACCTCGACTTCGGGGAGACCGTGACCTCTGTCGGCGTACACACCCTCGACCTCGCGAGGTACGACGACGGATACCGGTTCATCTACCACGTCCGCGTCTACACCACCGAGAGAGGGGCGCACGACCCGCGGTTCTACGTCGTCGAGTACTCGGTGACCGCGGAGGGCGTCCAACGGGAGATCCAGGAGCCGACGGCGGGGACGGGAGACGGGGACGCCGACCTCGGCCATCTGGGCTGCCTCGACGAGATAGAGGAGTTCGAGGACGGCCCTCTCGGGAGGTAGATGCCGCAGACCTGTTCTAATGGAAGCACTCAAGTTCCACGCCTCGTTACGTCCCCCTGATGGGAAGGTACTTCAACCTCAACGTGAACGACTACATCCGGGTGTTGAAGCTCGCCAAGACGCCGAGCTGGCAGGAGTTCAAGCAGGTGGCGCTCGTGGCGGGCATAGGCGTGGCTCTCGTCGGATTCATAGGCTTCGTGCTGTTCGTGATCATGCGACCCCTACCCCCCTGACAGATGGGTATCTACGCAGTCAAGACCACGGCGAGCCAGGAGCAGACGGTCGCGGACATGCTCGCCGACCGCGACAACCCCGGCATCTACAGCGTGCTCGTTCCGAGCGACGTCACCGCCTACGTGCTCGTCGAGGCCCGCGACACAGACGACGTCGAGATGGCCATCGAACGCATCCCCCACGCCCACACGATGGTCGAGGGCGAGACCAGCATGCAGGAGGTCGAGCACTTCCTCACGCCGAAGCCCAGCGTCAGCGGAGTCAACGAAGGCGATGTCGTCGAGATAATCAGCGGTCCGTTCAAGGGAGAGAAAGCCCGCATCAAACGCATCGACGAGAGCAGCGACGAGGTCACCGTCGAGCTACACGAGTCAACGGTGCCGATACCCGTCACCGTCCGCGGAGACCACATCCGCGTGCTCGACAGCGACGAACGGTAGACCTCCCCACATCCTGCACCCCCCCCCCCCTCCTACGTAACATACAAATTCCCCTGCAGACCGGTCGAGTTTAACGCCTCCATCCTTCCCCGTAACTTACCGTGCCTCTGGAGCTCTCCGCCGCCGTAGCCCTCGGTCTCGCACTCGGAGTCTGCAGCGGTCTCGTGCCGGGGCTGCACGTCAACAACTTCGCCTTCCTGCTGGCGGGCGCCGCACCCGCGCTCGGGTCGGCGTTCTCGCCAACGGCTGTCGGCGTGGCAATGGTCTCCGCCGCCGTAGCGCACACCTACCTCGACGTCGTGCCGAGCGTCGCCCTCGGCGTCCCCGACGACTCGATGGCGCTGGCGGCGCTGCCGGGACACCGGATGGTGCTCGACGGCGACGGCCGCGAAGCCATCGCGTTGTCGGCGATGGGCAGCACCCTCGGCCTCGCATTCGCGTTCGCCGTCGCTCTCCCCCTGAGCCTCGTGATGAGCCGCATCTACGGCGCGCTAGAGCAGCAGATGGCGGTCCTGCTCGCCGCGGTAGTAGTCTTCCTCCTGCTGACGGAGCGCGGCGGAGAGGTCGGCCGAAGACGCGGTCGAACCAGGTCGCTCGGAGCCAGTCTACGGATCAGGTTCGCCGCGGCCTACGTCATGGTCGCCAGCGGCGCGCTCGGCGCCTACGTCTTCCGCCTGGAGGACGCCGACGCCGGCACCGCGCTCGTCGGCGAGCCCACGCTGCTGATGCCGCTTTTCGTAGGCCTGTACGCCGTGCCGCTGCTCGCCGTCAGCGCGTTCGAGAACGCCGAGCTGCCGCCGCAGAGCACCGCTGAGACCGCCTACCCGCGCCGGAGCCTCGCCGTCAGCAGCACCGGCGGCGGCTTCGCAGGCAGCCTAGTCGGCTGGCTGCCCGCCGTCTCGCCGGCGGTCGCCACCACGATGGTGCAGACCTTCCTGCCGCAGTCGGAGACCGAGGAGAGGTCGATGCGGAGCTTCGTAGTAGCCGTCAGCGCCGTCGATACCTCGAACGCCGTCTTCGCGACGCTCGCTCTGTACTACATCGGCCGTCCGCGGAGCGGAGTCATGGTCGCGTTCGAGGAACTGGGGCTGTCGCTGGACATCGAAGTCGTGGCGACGTTGATGGCGGCGATAGCCGTGTCCTCGCTCGGTGCCTACCTCGTCACCGTATGGCTCTCCGGGCGCGTCTTCCGCGTACTCCGCGGGCTCGACTACCGCGCCCTCTGCGTCTCCGTCGGCGTACTCCTGGTGGTGCTGACGTACGCGTTCTCCGGCGTCGCGGGGATTCCGGTGCTCGCGGCGGCGACGGCGATAGGTCTGGTCCCGAACTACAGCCGCGTCCGACGCGTCAACTGCATGGGCTGTCTCCTGCTGCCGCTGATAGCGTTCTACCTCTGAATCGGTGGCAGAAGGAGCGGTCACGTGGTGTAGGATAGCAGGACGCCGTCGTCGACGCGTTCGACGTCGTCGAGCTCGAGCTTCCTGGGCTCGTCGAATCCGTCGCCGTCCACGAGCGTCGGTGCGTCGCGGCCTCCGAGCACCGCGGACGCGACGTAGACCACGAGGCGGTCGACGACGTCGGCTTCGAGGAACGAGTAGATGGTCTCGCCGCCGCCCTCCACCAGCAGGCGTTCGACGCCCCGGTCTTCGAGGTGGTCCAGCAGCTCTTCTACGTCGGCCTGGTCGCCGCCGGTGCGGACGACGTCCGCGCCGGCGCTCTCGAGACGCGCGACGTCGTCCTCCGAAGCTGGTTCGGCTACGGCGACCACGACGTCCGTGCGGCCGTCGAGGACGGCGGCGTCTCTCGGGGTGCGTCCGCTGCTGTCGAGCACCACCCTCGTAGGCTGTCCCTGCCGGGTGGCGCGGCTCTCGTCCTTCACCGTGAACGAGGGGTCGTCGGCCGCCACGGTGCCGACACCGACGAGGACGGCGTCGCTCTCGGCGCGCAGCCGGTCGACACGGCTCCAATCCCCCTCTCCGGAGAGCTCCACCTGCTCGCGTGCGGCGTTTGATATCTTGCCGTCGACCGATATGGCGGCGTTTACGGTTACCTCCACTTCTTCTCGACAGGGTCTTGCACGGCAACAGATTTAGTCTCTCGGCTCTCCGGATTCCGGGTTATAAACTCTTAATACCCTGTGAGTTAACCTGATACCATGTTCCAGGCGGAGATAAACGCCGGACTGCTGCAGTCGTCCATAGACGCCGTCAACGTCTTCGTCGACGAGTGCAAGGTCCGCGTCGACGACGACGGCCTGAGCGTCAAGGCGGTGGACCCCGCCAACGTCGGCATGGTGGAGCTCGACGTGGCCGCGGACTCCTTCGAGAGCTACGAAGCAGACGAGGAGCTCCTCGGCCTCAACCTCACGAAGTTCGACGACATCGTGGGGATGGCGAAGGCCGGCGACCTCGTCAAGCTCCAGCTCGACGACGAGACCGGCAAGCTCAAGATACAGATAGACGGCCTCAGGTACACGCTATCGCTCATCGACCCCGAGTCGATACACCAGGAGCCCAACGTCCCCGACCTCGACCTCCCCGGAGAGGTCGTGCTCGCGGGCGCCGAGATAAACCGCGGCATCAAGGCCAGCGGAATGGTCAGCGACCACATGGCGTTCGGCGTCGAGGACGGCTCGTTCTACATGAGCGCGGAGGGTGACGCCGACGATGTCCGCGTCGACCTGTCGGAAGACGAGGTCATCTCCCTCGTCGCCGAGGAAGACGCGCGCTCGCTGTTCTCGCTCGACTACCTCGAGTCGATGTCGAAGGCCATCCCCTCGGACGCACAGGTGACGCTGCACGT
>CAZXNG010000111.1:0-4754 GCA_964642065.1 uncultured Halobacteriales archaeon | reverse complement strand
CGGCGAACCCACGCTCTACCCGCACCTGCCGGAGCTGATCGAGGAGTACCACGACCGCGGCATGACCACGTTCCTCGTCTCCAACGGCACCGACCCCGAGATGATAGACCGCTGCGAGCCCACCCAGACTTACATCAGCGTGGACGCCGCCGACCCCGATACCTTCGACGACGTCGTGCGGGCGGAGGACGACGACGCCTGGAGCCGGCTGATGGAGACGCTCGACGTGCTCGCGGACAAGGACTGCCGAACCGTCCTCCGGAACACCCTGATACAGGGATGGAACGACGACGCTGTCGAGGAGTACGCCGACCTGTTCGAGAGCGCCGACCCAGACTTCGTGGAGGTCAAGGGCTACATGCACGTCGGCCACTCTCGGAGCCGGCTCGACCGCGACGCCATGCCGGAGCACGAGGACGTCGTCGAGTTCACCCGGGAGCTGAAGGAGCACGTCTCCCACGACGTGCTGAAGCAGGTGCCGCGTTCCAACGTCGCCCTGCTCTCGCACACGGAGGACACCTGGGTGCCGAAGCTGGAGAAGGACAGCGAGTTCTGGATGTCGGAACCTACTTGAACCCTTCTGAGGGGTTGGCAGTATCGACGAACGTTTGAACCGTCGGGGTCTTCGGTGCGTAGAATGTGGGTGGCTGCTCAGTCGTCCGCTTCGCCTGCTACTACGTCCCCGAGGCGTTCCTCGCGGCGGCGTGCTACGAGGGGTACGAAGGGTGCCTCTCGTTCGAAGGCGTCGACGTCTTCCCTGACGGTGTCTCCGTCTACCTCCTTCTGGTCCTCGACCCTGCGGCGGTTCCTGCCTCTGACGTCGGGGACTCCGGGGACGATGCTCTCATCTGTCATCTTCTATGCACATACTACGGATAGAGACAGGGAACCATAAAGGTTTCTCATCATTTTACATGTTGAATACTTCCGCGTTCCGACAGAGAAACTGGACGCACGTACATGTCATGTGGATACGCGTGGCAAAACGGTGGTGGCGTCGGCGGCGCCCGGCGCGAAATACCTTCAGCTCACCATCCTGCCCGCGCCCTCCACCACCCTCTGGAGACGTGACTTCCTGAACAGCGTCATTACTAGGGAAGTCGAGAACGTCAGAGCCACGGCGACGAATATCGCCGCCCAGACCACGTCGTCCTGAAGATACCTGTTGACGCCGAGTATGAACAGGACGACGGAGACGCTGGCTTCCAGCCGCGCCACGATGGAGTTCATCATCGTGTCTATCGCGAGCATTCGCTCGTCGACCTCGTACATCATCTGGTCGACGCTCCGTTCTATCTCCCTCACCCGAAGCAGCGTCTCGTCAGCGTCGTCGACCAGCCTGTCGGCGTTCGATACAGCCTCGACGAACTCCTCGTCGCTCAGCAGCAGTAGCAGCCTCCTTACGTTCTCCGCTTCGGTGCGCATGGCGGAGACACGGCCGCACGACGTATCCGTCTTTCCCCGGCCGTAGTCAGCGGAGAGCGTGCACGAACTGCCCAGCACCGACGTAGACCGCGTCGCCGACCGGCACCGGCGAACCAGAGGAGCTCACGCTCCTGTCGACGAGCGCGTCGAGGTCGACGACCTGCTGCACCGTGCCGTCCGAGGCGTCGACGACGTACAGGTCGGAGCCCAGCGGAGTCGCGTACACCGTGCCACCGGCGACCGCGACCTCGTCGATCACCCGGTCGGAGGTCTCCACTGGCTCATCCCACGCGGCCTCGCCCGTCTCGGCGTCGACGGCGTAGACGTTCTCGTCCCAGCAGCCGAAGTAGACGGTGCCGTCCGCCACCGCGGGCGACGACTCTATCCAGTCGTCCGTCTGGAACGGCTGCTCCCAGACCTCCTCGCCGGAGCCGGCGTCGAGAGCGTACAGGCCGCCGTCGCGGCTACCGACGTAGACCACTCCATCGGAGACCGCGGGAGACGACATCACCCGGTCGCCGGTGGCGAAGCTCCAGACCTCCTCGCCCGACTCCGCGTCGACAGCGTAGACCGAGTCGTCGTTCGAGCCGAAGTAGACGACGCCGTCCTCCACCGCAGGAGTCGAGTTCACACCACCCGTCTCGAAGGTCCATCTTTCCCCGCCTCCGTACGCGCCGAACGCGTGGAGTCCGTCGCCGCTGCCGACGTACACCGTGCCGTCGGCCACCGTCGGGGAGGAGACTTCCGAAGCCCCCCCTACATCCTCCGTCCATCTCACCTCGCCGCTGGAGGCGTCGAGAGCCAGCAGGAGGTCGTCACGCCCCACTGCGTAGACGGTGCTCTCGGTCACCGCGGGCGCAGCCCTGACGCGGTCCGAGTGCTCGTACATCCAGGTACGTTCACCGGTCTCCGCGTCGAAGGCGTAGACGGTGCCGTTCTCCTCGAAGCCGTCGTTGGCGAAAACCTTGCCGTCGACGTAGCTGACCCCCTTCGTCACCGGCAGCCTGACCTCCATCACCACGTCGCTCTCCAGCTCCGAAGGACCGTCGGCGTGGGGGTTGTAGCCCGTGTTCGCCCTGTCGAAGGAGTAGACCGGCCAGTCTCCGTCGGCTATCGACTGCACCGCCTCGTAGGGCTCTCCCGCCTCGAACTCGTCTCCGTCGCCTCCGTCCTGCGTCTCGTTGCCGTTCGTTCCGTCGTCGGACTCGTTTCCGTCCGGAGTGCTGGTCTCCTCCATGCAGCCGACGAGACCGACCCCTCCAGCGACTCCGGCGTACCTGAGGACCTCCCTCCGCGTGTTACGTCGCATGGCTGCCATCTAGACCCGCGGAGGTGATTAAGGTATGGGGTGAAGCGACCGCCGCGCACCACTCTAACCCTCGCCTGCGAGACTTTCCTCCGCGTCTCGGAGGTAGTCGAGAGCCGAGAACCCGAGCCTCGCGAGCTCCGTGGCGTCGTCTCCCTCGACGCCTTCGGCGACACCCCGAGTCAACACCGATATCAGGTCGTGCGACCACGTCAACGCGTCCGACAGACCGTCGGGGGCGTTTTCGAGCCCCTCGAACCCGCCCCCGAACTCCAGGAGCTGATGCAGCTCCAGCGTCGAGGGTTCGTCGGACACGGCGTCCAGGTCGGACGCGACGTTCCGCAGCACGTCCTCTATCTCGACGAGCAGTACGGCTAGCGCGAGCCCGGGCTCGTCGCGTTCGACGTGGAAGAAGACGTCCTGCTCCACCGTCGATACCGCGTCTCCATCCACGTTCCGTACCTCCATCTCCTCCGGCATCGAAGCCTCCAGACGCCTCACCTCGCCTCCGAGGTCGGCGGAGAGGTAGCTGGAGACCGCTCGACGCGCGTAGTCCAGGTAGGTCAACAGCACGAGCGCCGCGACCAGCACCAGCGCGACGGCGTCGAGCACCACGTATCTGGCTACGTGTAACACCAGCAGAGCCAGTACCGCCACGAACGCCACGAGACGCAGTACGTCCTCCACGTCGGGGTCGGAGACTGTGGCCCAGAGCCGGTTCTCGTCTTCGGTCACGGTCGAACCATCTTGTTTCCCGAAGTACAAAAAACCGCGCCGGCTCGACGCCGAGTTCAACCGAGCCCGAGCTCGCGGTCCAGTATCTCACCGAAGTCCGCGTCCTTCTCCTGTATCTCGTAGCTCGCCTGTACGACGGGGACGTCGACGTCGACGACTCCCGCCAGGTCGATGGGCGTCCCCGACACCACTACGTCGCAGCCGACGTTCGCGATACTCTCCTCGAGATCCCTTATCTGCTGGCGGGAGTACCCCAGCGCCGGCAGCGCGCGGTCGATCCACGGATAGCGGTCGAGTGCGTCGGCGATGGAGCCCACCGCTGCGCCGCGCGGGTCCAGTATCTCGGAGGCACCGTACTTCTCGGCGGCGACCCGTCCGGCTCCGTGGCTGGTGCCGCCGTGGGTCAACGTGGGGCCGTCCTCGACCACCAGAACACGTCGACCCTCTATCTCGTCACCGTCCGCGGTGACGACGGAGTCGGCGTGCACCACGGTCGCGTCCGGCGCGTACTCCTCGACGTTCCCGACGACCTCGTCTATCGCCTCCCGGGTAGCGGAGTTCTCCTTGTTGACGACGACGTAGTCCGCCGTCCGGAGGTTGGTCTCCCCGGGGTGGTAACGTATCTCGTCGCCGGCGCGGAGCGGGTCGACGAGCACGAAGTGCACCGTCGGCTCGAAGAACGGTAGCTCGTTGTTGCCTCCGTCCCAGACGAGCACGTCGGCCTCCGACTCCGCGCGCTCCAGGATCTTCTCGTAGTCGACGCCGGCGTACACCGGCGTCTCCGAGCGTACGTGCGCCTCGTACTCCTCGCGCTCCTCTATGGTGACGTCCGCCTCATCTATGTCCTCCATCGACCCGAACCTCTGCACCTCGCTCTCCTCGAGGTCGCCGTACGGCATCGGCTCACGCACGACCACGACGTCGAGCCCGCGTTCCCGCAGCAGTTTCGCGAGCTTCCGCGACGTCTGCGACTTCCCGCACCCTGTGCGCACGGCGTCGACGGCGACCACGGGCTTCGAAGTCGGCAGCGTCGCCGTCCGCGGTCCCAGCAGCCTGAACTCCGCGCCGGCTGCGAGCGCGCGCGACGCCGCGTGCATGACGTAGTCGTGGCTGACGTCGGAGTACGAGAACACGACGATGTCGACGTCCTCCTCGGCGACTACTTCCTCTAGCTCGCTCTCGGGACGCACCGGTATTCCCTCGTCGTACCCCTCTCCCGCGAGCGCCGCCGGGTAGACGCGTTCCTCGCCGTCGACCTCCCCGAGGTTCTGACCCGGAGCGTGGGTGA
>CAZXNG010000110.1:0-4766 GCA_964642065.1 uncultured Halobacteriales archaeon | reverse complement strand
ATGTCAGAGTTCCCCCGCCGCAGGATGCGGCGGTATCGCCGGGACGGCGTCGACGACATGGTACGGGAGACCACGGTGACTCGTGACGACCTCGTGCAGCCGCTGTTCGTCGACGCCAACCTCGACGAACCTGAGGAGATACCGAGCATGCCGGGGGTGTACCGCCACCCCGTCGACGATATCGCGTCCCGCGCCGCGGAGATCTACGACGCCGGCGTACCCGCCATCATGTTGTTCGGGGTGCCGGAGGAGAAGGACCCGCAGGGGTCGCGGGCGTGGGCGGAGGACGCCGTCGTCCAGCGGGCGGTGCGGGAGATGAAGGAGCACGTCCCAGAGCTCGTCGTCGTCACCGACCTCTGTCTATGTGCGTACACCACGCACGGCCACTGCGGGCTCGTCGACGACTCCGGAGGGGTGGACAACGACGCGACCCTGCCGTACCTCCGGAACGTCGCGGCGTCGCAGGCGGGGGCCGGCGCCGACGTGGTCGCACCCAGCGGGATGATGGACGGCGCCGTCGGCGAGATACGTGACGCGCTCGACGGCCACGGCTACGGAGACGTCGGCGTCATGGCGTACTCGGTGAAGTACGCGTCGGGGTTCTACGGACCGTTCCGCGACGCCCAGGACAGCGCACCAGAGCACGGCGACCGTAGCGACTATCAGATGGACCCCGCGAACTCCCGCGAGGCCCTGGAGGAGGCGCGGCTTGACGTCGAAGAGGGTGCGGACTGGCTGATGGTGAAGCCCGCGCTACCGTACCTCGACGTCGTCTCCCGCGTCGCCGACGAGTTCGACGTCCCGCTGGCGGCGTACAACGTCTCCGGCGAGTACGCGATGCTCCAGGCGGCGGACGACCGAGGCTGGCTGGACGCCGAGGAGACCGCGCTGGAGAGCATCACCGCTATCAAGCGTGCCGGCGCAGACGTCGTCATCACGTACTGGGCGGAGGAACTCGCACCTTTCCTACCTCGTGGGAATCCCGGCCAGCTATAACCTCTTCGGGCACGTCGGTACACCGTATGCCAGAGACGAGCCAGGGCACCGTGGACGAATTGAGGGAGAGACTGGACGAGCTAGACGACGAGCTAGACGAGAGGATAGACGAGGGAAGACAGCAGCTGCAGGAGCTCTCCGACGACGCGAGAGCGAGGCTGGAGGAGATACGCGAGGGCTCGGCCGAGGGCGTGGAGGACGTCAGGGACTCGCTCGACGAGATAGAGCGGGAGCTGGACGACGCGCTCGACGCCGGCAAGGAGCGTTCCCGCGACATACTGGAGCGGGCGCGCGCCACCGTCGACGATGTCGAGAAAGAGATACGGAACTGAACGTCTCCCGTCTTTCTCGCCGAACTTCCGGCTAGAACTCGTGGCCGCACTCGGGGCACCGGTGGGTCTCGTCGTCCTCCTCGCCCCGTAGCTCCCGGCTGCTCTGCTGTATCTCCCGCATCGCGTCGCTGATGCGGTCCTGAACCTCGGTCTCGTGCTCCACCCCTATCTCGACGCCCTCGACCTCGAGCAGAAACCGCGCTGTCTCGCTGACCTCGTACATCATCTCGTCGAGCTCCTCCGTCGTGAAGAACCCGCTCATCGCGCCGTAGAGGAACGTCGAACCCGACATCTTCACCTTGTCCTCGAACGCGCTACGGGCCTGGTTCACCGCCTGCGGGGTGTAGGTGTCCTCCATGAACGGCACCAGCCGCGGCAGGTTCTCGCCGATGAGCGTCATCTCCACGCCTGTCTCGGTGCGGAAGTCGCTGCACAGCCGCGCTATTGCCCACTCGCGCGCCGTGATGTACGTCCGCTTCCGGATGAAGTCGTTGACGCGGTCGTACTCCGCGCGGTCGACCTTCTTGAACCGGTCGTACTTCCGGACCTCCTCCGGAACGCCGTCGTCTCGGGGTTCTCCCCCTCCAGATTCTTCGTCGGCCTCCAGAAGCCGTCCTCGTTCGGACGTCTCCAGGGACTCGACGTCCGGAGCATCTCGTCCGTCTCTCGGGGTGTCGGCCGGTATCGGCTCTGGTTCGGCGGAGCGTTCGGTCTCCGCTCCTTCCGACGCCCCTGCAGAGCCCCCACCGCCCGATCCATCTTCGACCTCGGCGTCTACGCTCTCTCCTGCGTCCGCGTCCTCCGCTCTCTCGCCCTCTGTATCTCCATGCTCTCGGGATTCCATATATCGTAATCAGGTTTATCGCCTGACGTTATAAACCCTCGTCAGACACCCGGGACGCCGCTACGTCAGGCGTTCGTCGTCCAGCAACCGGCGGTAGACCCCCCTGCATCGTTCGACGACGTCGAGCGACACCGACTCCTCGTCGCTGTGCGCCTCACCCTTCTCCGCCGGCCCCACGACGACGCACTCCACGCCGGCACGGTCGAGGTGTCCGGCGTCCGTGGCATGGGGCTTCACCACCCGCTCCGCAGCTCCGTCCGAGCCGGCCGCGTCGACGGCGGCCTCTACGAGGGTCGGGTCCCTGCACTCCATAGCCGGCATCTCGTCGACGACCTCTCGATCTACCTGTGGTCCCGCGGTGTACGGCTTCCCTCCGGGGACGGTGCGTTCGTCCACCACCAGGCTGCAGCGGTCGGGCACGACGTTCGATGTCTCACCGCCCTCTATCATCGTGACCGTGGCCCCTCCCTCCAGACGCCCTCCCCGGGCGGTGTAGGTGGGGGGTTCGAACCCTCTCACCCGGTCGACCTCGTCGGCGGCGAGGTAGACGGCGTTGTCGTCGTCCGAACCCTCGGCGGCGTGGCTCGCCCTTCCGTGAGTCGTCAGCTCCAGCTCCCTCCTCCCCCGGTGAGCGACGGCGATGTCAACGGAGCCTCCGGAGGAGTAACCCGCGGAACCCTCCAGCACGACCGCGCGCTCCGGCGCGAAACCCTCCTCGACGGCGTACCGCGCTCCGACGCCTCCGACCTCCTCTCCTACGAACGACGCGAAGGCGACGTCGTCGCCGGAGGAGTCGCGGAACGCCAGCATGGCGGCGGCGACCGCGGCCTTCATGTCGGCGGTGCCGCGGCCGAGCAGGCGGCCGTCTCTCCTCTCGCAAACCAGTCGACCGTCTTCGTCGACCTGCTGCTCCGCCGGCGGAACGGTGTCGTGGTGGCCGACGAGCGCGAACCGTGGTTCGCCGCGGCGTGCGAAGACGTTACCGACGTCGTCGCGGTCTACCTCGGCGTCGGTCTCCCGCCGGAGCCAGCTCTCTATCTCGTCGCCACATTCCTCCTCGTCCTCGTGGGATGGTATCTCGACCAGCCTGCGGGTCAGGCTCTCGACCTCCGTCATCGGTCGCCGTTGACGCTCCCGATACAAGGCCTTTGCCACGACCGCAAGAAGGCACGGTCTGAATCGTATGTCGCTATACAGAAGCTGGCGACAGTAGTTCCGAATTTGGAAGAACTGTGCAGCTAACACACCTCTAACTCGGCTTCCAACCTCCTCGAAAACCAAGCCAACCCGAGCTCAACCTCCTCGAAAACAGATCTCACCGCGAGCTCGAGGGCGAGAAAGCGGATTTCAGGGGTTCAGGATAGTGCCGTCGACGGGCCTAACGTGTGAGGGAGTCCCACCGGAGGCTACGTATCTCCTCCGAGAGGCTCTCCACCCTGACGCGCCTGAGGTGGAGGTTCACGTCGTCCAGCCTCGACGCGAGCTCGTCGACGAACTCGTCGACGGATTCCTCCGAGGCACCCGACCTCGCTACCCGTCTCCTAGCCTGGTTGAGGTCGATGTCGCCGCAGGAGACGGCGGCCACGGTCCTCGACAGCCGGAGCCGCAGGTCCGCGGTGTCCTCGACGTCGAACTCCTGCCTCGCCTCCGCCTCCGGTTCGTCGCCCGTGTAGGACTCCAGCACCTCCCGCCCCACCATCTCGAAGATCCTGTTCCGGTCTTCCGCGACCTCCTCCGCGCGGGTCCCGAGGTCGAGCTCCGCCATCGTGCGGACCACTTCGTCCGTCTCGTCCTCGCCGAACCCCCTGTCCACCAGCATCTGCGCCGCTGCGTCCACGTCGTCGTCGGGCATCACGCGGTCGAACCACTCCGCAAGCTTTGCTCTCTTCTCGATCTCTCGCGGAGACAGCAGGGTCGGCGAGTGCAGCACGCGGCGTCTGACCTCCGGTGGTAGATCCAGGAACCAGTCCAGCACGTCCTCGGTCTTCTCCATCATCTAGCCGTTCTCCCCGGCACTTCCGGTGCCTGACGGAGGTACGCGGGGGGACGTATTAGCGTTATCGGCGAGTCGGGCTTTGTAACCCTCGAAACCGACGGTGTCGGGCTGTTCCACTTTTTCGAGAGGCCGACGTCCCTCCGCTGGCGGCGGAGGAGCCGCTCCGGACGACCCGTCCGGATTCTATGTAGCGAGATACGGTTTATTAGAACACGCTGGCGCGGTCGAGACTCCTCTAAATCGGTGCCCGGCCGGCTCTACCGCCGGAACCGAAATTTGCACGAAGAGAGGGTGGGGGATGTTCGCGTTCGAACTGGACGGGTCTCGCGGGGTTACGCTACCGAGGAGAACCTGCCGACCTACGCCGCGTCCTCGACAGCTTCCCTGACCTCGTCTACGTCGGGGAGGACGCCGGGGTCGTCGCTGACCCAGCGGTACCGGACGATGCCGTCCTCGTCGAGCACGAAGACGCTGCGCTTCGCCGTCGGGCCGTAGACGCCGACGAGGCTGTCGAGCACCACGTCGTAGTCCTCGATGACGGTACGGTCGAAGTCGCTGAGGAGGGGGAAGTTCAGGTCGTTGTCGCCGGCGAACTCCT
>CAZXNG010000109.1:1964-4847 GCA_964642065.1 uncultured Halobacteriales archaeon | reverse complement strand
TCCTTCGTGCCGTCGCCGTGCATCGACGTCAGGAGCACCTCTCCGGCGCCGCGGTTGGCGGCGCGCTGCGCCCACTCCACGGCGTCGACTCCGGTTGGCTCGCGGCCTCCGTAGACCACTGCTTCGAACCAGCAGTCCCTGCCGTTGACCTCGTACACATTCTCACCTTCCTCAGCGTCGAAGTTCCTGCGTGCGTCGACTGCGACGACGACGCACTGGCTGCCGAAAGCCTCCGCCGCGTCTTCGACGAGGTCGGGGTCCTGGAGCGCCGCGGTGTTCATCGCGGTCTTGTCGGCTCCGGCGCGGAGGGTCTCCTTCACGTCGTCGACGCTGGAGATTCCGCCGCCGACGGTGAGCGGTATGAAGACCTCGTCGGCGGTCCGGCGGACGACGTCCAGCATCGTCTCCCGGCCCTCCGCCGACGCGGTGATGTCGAGGAAGACCAGCTCGTCGGCTCCCTGTCGGTCGTACCTTTTCGCGAGCCCGACGGGGTCCCCTGCGTACCGTAGCTCCTCGAACTGCTCGCCCTTGACGACGTCCGCCGCTCCGTCTTCGTCGAGGGTGACGTCTAGACAGGGGATTATCCGGCGGGTCAGCATCTACCTGGACGGATGAGTGGCTTCCTGAAAAACAACTCGGTAAATCCGGACGGCGGTAGATGATTTGAAGCGTATCTAGAGAAGGCCGGCGCGCTGCAGCAGCATGAAGTCGTCGGTGTCGAGGGTCTCGCCTTCCTTGAACTTCTCGTAGACCTCGCGGGCTTCCTCCTTCGCCTCCTCCTTCTTCGCCTCGCGCTCGGTCTGCCTCTCGCTCTTCTCTTCCTTGTCGAGCTTCCTGAGGCGTTTCTGCACGGTGACGAAGTTCTCGTGCATCTCGTCGGCGGCCTCCTGCACCTCGACGAACTCCTCGTGGACCTCGTCGGCCTCGTCGCGGACCTCGTCGGCCTTCCGGTACGCCTCTATCATCTCGTCGTGGTGCTCCTGCGCCTTGTCGGCGAACTCGATGACCTTCTCGTGGTACTCGCTCGCCTTGTCGCGCGCCTCCTTCGCCTCGTCGACGAGCTCCTGTATGCCGTCGTCGTCCTCGAGCTTCTCCTTGCGCTCGCGGTACTCCTCGCGGAGCTCCTCTATCTCGTCGATTATCTCCTGCTCCTCGTCGCTCTCCAGCACCTCGGTCTGCTGCTTGAACTCGAGGTCCTCTATCTGCTGCTCGAGCTCCTCCAGCGAGTCGCCGTCCTCGAGCTTCAGCTCCTTCTTCTTCCTGTCGACCTCGTCGAACAGCTCGTTCGCCTTCTCGTTGAGCTCGTCGCGCTTGTCCTTCAGCTCCTGCACCTTCTCGTTGAGCTCGTCGCGTTTCTCCCTGTGCTGCTGGGCGACATCGACGACCTCTCGGGTCTTGTCGTTGAGCTCGTTGCGCTCGCTGGCCTTCTCGCTGGCCTTCGAGTTCAGGTCGTTCCGCTTGTCGCGGAGCTTGCCTGCGAGCTTGATGAGCTCGTCCTTGTCTCTGTCTGCGATGTCCTCTGCTTCGATGTCTAGTTCGTCGGGTATCTGTACTGTCTCTGTCATTCTATCACTCTCTTCTCTCTCAAGACCGGCTCGAGCAGCCGGAAGTCCTTACGGTCGACGCTTACGTCGGCGGCTTCGCGCGCAACGGGCTTCGGGTCGAGCCCGACCGCGAAGCCCGCTTCCTCGAACATGGAGACGTCGTTGCTGCCGTCGCCCACCGCGATGACGCGGTCGGTGTCGACGCCGAGTCTGTCGGCGAGCTCCCGGAGGGCGTCGCCCTTGGTGTCGTCGACGAGCTCTCCGCCGACCTCGCCCGACAGGATACCGTTCTTACGGCCGAGCCTGTTGGCGCGGACGTGTTCGGCGCCGACGCGCTCGGCTACGGGTTCGGCTGCGGGGTAGAATCCACCGCTGAACACCGCTTTCTCGACGGCTATCTCGCCGACGACGTCTTCGGCGTTGTCGACGAGAGGAAGGTTCCGGAGCGCGTCCTCGGCTCGTTCGACGCTTAGGCCTTCGAGCTTCGAGACGCGTTCGCGCAGGCTGTCGCCGAAGTCAAGCTCGCCCTTCATCGCTCTCTCGGTGACCTCGGCCACCTCGTCCTCAACTCCCGCCTCTCTGGCGAGGGTGTCTATACCCTCTCCGTCGACGAGGGTGGAGTCCAGGTCGAATACGACGAGTTCGTAGTCCCCTTTGTTCATCAGTCTATGCCGCCAGACGGTACGTTACCGCTTCACCTCCACGTAGCCCGCTCGTGTTTTTAAAGGTTTCGTATAAACCGGTGGCGTGGAAACCGTTGACACGGTGGAGGAAACACGTCCGACAGAGTTTCCCCGCGCTACTTCAGACCGACGACAGACTCAAACATCTGCGTCCGCACCTTCATAGCATGCCGTACGTGGACTCCGCTAGGGAGGCTTGGGAGACGGCTTACGCCGTCTACGTCTATCTCGTCGTAACCGCCGCCGCTCTGGTTTCCGCGGAGCTACTGTTTCGGACGTCGATTGGCGCGCCGGACGCCACGCCGCTGGAGTACGGTTTCGTCCTGGGGTTGTTCGCGGGCGTCGGCGTCGCCACCCTGTTCCTCGTCGTCTACGTAGCCCGTGGTCGAGGCTTCCACGAACGACTGTCGCTGGTGCTCGCTCCGTTCGTCGCCGCGGGTTTCGCGCCCGTCGTCGTCGGCGCAGTCGACGTCGGGTTGCTCGACCCGGTTCTACACGCCTTGGACGCCCCTGGCGTCGAACACCCTCTCAGGGGAGTCGCCGAATCCTGGCCGCGGTATCCGCCGTCGGCGGGGTTCTGGTTCGTTCTCACCGGCTACTCGATTGTTCTCGGTCACGCGGTCAGGAAGCTTCGTCGAGGAAGTAAGCGTCAGCCC
>CAZXNG010000109.1:0-1864 GCA_964642065.1 uncultured Halobacteriales archaeon | reverse complement strand
GATTGTTCTCGGTCACGCGGTCAGGAAGCTTCGTCGAGGAAGTAAGCGTCAGCCCGATTCATAACTGTCGACAACGCCGGTTCCCGCCTCTAACCCGAGGACGTCCAGCGTGCCGTCTTCGATGAGCTTCACCCGTGCGTCGCGGAACATCTTCTCGACGGGGTAGTCGCGGGTGATGCCGTTGCCGCCGTGTATCTGCACCGCCGTGTGCGCTACCTCGAACGCGGTGCGCTTGCAGTATATCTGCGCCGCTAGCGCGTGCGGGTGCGACGCGTCGAACTCGAACGACTCCAGCGTCCTGTCCCAGACGTGCTCCGTCACCCGCCGGCTGTACGCCCGCGCTGTCTCCACCTTCTCGAACATCTCGTACAGGTCGAGCTTAACCGCCTGGTGTTCGGCGATGGGCTTACCCGCCTGCTCGCGTTCGCGGGCGTACTCCAGCGCCTCCTCGAACGCCGCCCGCGCGAGACCCGCGGACACCGCCGCCATCCCGCACGAGGTGAAGCAGAGTATCTGGTCGAAGGAGACGTAGCCGGTCTCGGGGTCGAGCATCTCCGGCGTCAGTATCATGTTCCGCTCCGGTATCCGGACCGAGTCGAAAGAGAGGTCTCCCTGCGGGCAGTCGCGCTGCCCTATCTTGTCGATAGGCGCACCCCGTGTCACGCCGTCGGCGTCGAGCGGCACGAGGCAGAGGCCGCCGTGGCTGCCCTCCGCGGCGTCGATGTCGACGTGGAGGGCGCAATGCGTCGCCATCGGACCCGCCGTCACCCAGCTGGCTTTCGCGCCGTCTACGACGTACTCGTCGCCGTCACGCGACGCCGTCACGTCGGGTGGCGGCACGCCTTCGGCGCCGTCCTTCAGCAGGCTGTCGACCATCAGCGTCTCGCTGCCGTGACGGGGTTCGGTGACGCCCCAGCAGCCCTGGTGGTGGCCTTCGCCCGACAGCCAGGGTTCGACGTACTCCTCGACGAGGTCGTCGTCGAACGACATCGTCGCGAACAACGGCGGCATGACGTCGACGGCGAACCCCATCGCCAGCCCCGGGCTGCCCCAGCCGAGGGTCTCCAGGGTCGCGTGGAACTCCGCGCCGCTCATGCCGTCGCCGCCGAACTCCTCGGGGATGAACGAGCTACGGGGCACGACATCGTGGATGGCGTCCATGACCTCGAAGTACCGGCTGTCGGGGTCCGCGAGACCGGAGTGGTCGTCCATGGCGTCGAGCTCCTCTCCCGCCGGCCGGACGACGTCTCGCGCGACCTCCTCGACCTCCTCGCGGAGCATCCGCACGACCTCGTCGTCTGCGTAAGCGGGATCTATCTCTCTGTCCATCTCCGACCTCTCAGAGGTCCCACTCCTTCTGGACCTCGGTGGCCCCCAGCTCGAGGTCGAGCTTCGCGTAGACGGAGAGCAGGGTGTCGTCGACTGCGAGCTTGTGGACGGGGTCGACCGCGGATTCGGCGCCGTAGCTCACGCCTCCCGGTCCGTACCACATGTCGCGTTCTCCGTCGGATTCGTGGTAGTCGAACTCAGCGTACCACTTCACCAGCTGCGTGCATCCGTCCCCGCCTTCGATGGGCGGCAGATGCCGTATCGACAGCAGCGGCGTCGGCGTCGGCATCAGGGCGTCTATCATCCCTCCTTCGACACGTTGCTCGGGCTTCACCGTCAGAGATAGGAGCTCCTGTCCCTCTGGGCGCTCCATCGTTCCGCTGTATACGCTTCCCGAGTCGTCGAACTCTATATCCGCTATCTTCTTCGGCGCGCCCGCGAGGTCGCGGCCGGCCGCCAGCGCGGCGTCGTGGGTGACGTAGGTGTAGGGGATGGAGTACGCGAGCTCTCCGGCTCTGTCCTCGAGCTGTACCAT
>CAZXNG010000108.1:0-4889 GCA_964642065.1 uncultured Halobacteriales archaeon | reverse complement strand
GTGGCGACGAAGATACCCGCGGAGTACGCGGGGAAGGCGCAGGGCAAGCTACGGGAGTTCGGCTCGCTGGAGGACGAGGAGTGGCAGAACGACGGAAGCTGGATTGCCGTCGTCGAGTTCCCCGCCGGCATGCAGAACGAGTTCTACAGCCTCGTCAACGAGCTCACGGAGGGCGAGGCCGAGACCGAGATAGTCGAAGACGAAGGCCTCTGAACGGGGAGCGTGCCAACCCGTCACACGCCGCCGTCACCGGCTCTATCGGGATTCTTTTCGTTGAGTTTATAACTCCGTCCCTGTTACCCTTGCCTGCGATAGATGCAGGGGCGAGAGCCCCGAGTCCAGGGTGGGCGACAAGAACGAACCCGAGCCCGAACATCGCATAGTGTCGGGATGGCCGAGTGGTTAAGGCGCAGGATTGCTAATCCTGTGGCGTTCGCGCCGCGTGGGTTCGAATCCCACTCCCGACGTGAAGAAAGACCCCACAACATGAGCGAAGAAGAACAAGAAACACCCGAGGAAGAAGAGGAGGACATCCGGTACTTCGTACGTATCGGAACCACCGACCTCGACGGCACCGAGAGCGTCGAATCCGCGCTGCTGGAGATGAACGGAGTAGGTCGGCGCGTCGCCCGGGCGGTCGCGGACGAAGCCGATGTCGACTCGAAGGCGACGCTCGGCAAGCTCGACGACGAGGACGTAGAAGCCGTGAAGGACGCCGTCCAGAACTTCGACGAGAACGGCCCCGAGTGGATGCTCAACCGGCAGCGAGACATCTACACCGGCGAGGACCGACACGTCGTCGGCACCGACCTCGACGTCGTCCACGAGGAGGACGTCAACCGGAAGAAGAAGATCAGCAGCTACCAGGGCGTCCGCCACGAGCAAGGCAGGAAGGTCCGCGGCCAGCGCACCAAGAGCACGGGCCGCACCGGCGGCGAGGTCGAGGTCAAGGTATCGGAGCTACAGGAAGCAGCGGCCGAGGAAGAGGAGGAAGCATAGATGGGATACCCAGGCAAGAACGTCAAGCAGTTCGAGACCCCGAACCACCCGTACCAGGGCGAGCGCATCGAGGACGAACACGGCCTCGTCGACGAGTACGGGTTGAAGAACAAGCAGGAGCTCTGGAACGCCGAGAGCGAGCTACGCCGATACCGCCGCGAGGCGCGACGGCTGCTCGGCGCCGAGGACGTCGGCGAGGAGGCGGAGCAGCTGCTGGGACGTCTCCGCCGGTACGGCATCCTCGGCAGCGAGAGCGAGCTCGACGACGTCCTGTCGCTCGACGTCACCGACGTGCTCGAACGCCGGCTCCAGACCGTGGTCTACCGGAGCGGTCTGGCGAACACGCCGGCGCAGGCGCGTCAGTTCATCAGCCACGGCCACGTACAGGTCGACGGCCGACGCGTCACCGTGCCCAGCTACACCGTCGAGGTCGACGAGGAACCGCTGGTGGAGTTCGACGACAACTCCTCGTTGAGCGACGAGCTGCATCCCGAACGCGCGACGGCGGAACAGGGTGAGGAAGCATGAGCGCGGAGGACGAAGCCGAGGAGGTCGACGCCGACCGCTGGGGCGTCGCACACATCCACGCCAGCCTCAACAACACCATCATCACCCTGACGGACCTCACCGGTGCGGAGACGCTGGCGAAGAGTAGCGGCGGCAGCGTCGTCAAGCAGAGCCGGAACGAGTCCACTCCCTACGCGGCGATGCAGATGGCGGAGCAGGTGGCGGAGCGCGCCGCGGAACAGGGCATCAGCGGCGTTCACGTCCGCATCCGCGCGCCCGGTGGTAACATGAACACCAACCCCGGTCCCGGGGCGCAGGCCGCCATAAGGGCGCTGGCGCGCGCCGGCCTGGAGATAGGCCGCATCGAGGACGTCACGCCGGTGCCGCACGACGGCTGCCGCGGCCCGAAGGGACGTAGAGGAAGGGGGAACTAGGATGGAGATCGAGGTCGAGGAGATAGAGTCCGACGGCCGACGCGCCGCCTTCGTCGTCAGGGGGGCGTCGCCGGCGTTCGTCAACGGCGTCCGCCGCGCGATGCTCGCGGACGTCCCGACGCTCGCCATCGACACCGTAGACGTCTACGAGAACACCAGCGTCATCTTCGACGAGGTGCTGTCGCTCCGTCTCGGCCTCGTCCCGTTGACGACGGACCTCCAGAGCTACGAGCTGCCGGAGGAGTGCAGCTGCGATGGCGAGGGATGCCCCGCCTGCGAGGTCTCCGTGCTGCTTGATGTCGAAGCCGAGGACGAGGACGTCACCGTGTACAGCGGCGACCTCGAGGTCGAGGACCCCGAGGTAGAGCCCGCAGACGAAGCCATCCCCATAATCGAGCTGAAGCCCGACCAGGCCGTGGTGCTGGAGGCGACGGCGCGGCTCGGCAGGGGGAAGGACCACTCGAAGAACCAGGGTGCGACGGCTGCGGCGTACAAGCACCTGCAGCGCGTCGTCGACGAAGGTGGCCGCGAAGAGGAGGTCGTCCGAGGTTACGTCGAGGACGACGGCGAGATAGTCGACATGAGCGAGTTCGGCGGCGACGTCGAGGAGACGTTCGGCGACGATGTCGGCTTCGAGACCGTCGACGACGCCTTCGTCTTCGAGGTCGAATCCGACGGCTCGTACGAGGTAGAGGAGATGGTCGCCGAGGCCGCACGCAGCCTGTCGACGCGGGCCGAGGAACTCTCGGAGACCATCGCGACCTGAACACCCGAACAAACCAACAACAAACATGAACACGTGCGTGGGTAGCCAAGTCAGGCCAACGGCGCAGCGTTCAGGGCGCTGTCGCGTAGGCGTTCGCAGGTTCAAATCCTGCCCCACGCATCCGAAACCGGCAGATTTGAACCAGAGAGCGGTCGAGCGACCGTGTGTTCCGCGGCAGCGGAACGCAGGGAGCGAGGAGCGACCGTGGTTCAAATCCTGCCCCACGCATCTGCAAGAGAGCTAAGAAAGATGGCAACACAGAAACAGAACCCGAGGCTGACGAACCTCATCGACGACCTCCACGCGCTCTCCGACGACGAGGGCGCGGAGGTCTGGCGTGACGTCGCCGCACGGCTAGAGAGCCCGCGGCAGGAGCACGCGGAGGTCAACGTCAGCGAGATAGAGAGGTACGCGAGCGAGGACGAAGCGGTAGTGGTGCCCGGCAAGGTGCTGGGCAGCGGAGTCTTGTCGAAGACCGTCACCGTTGCGGCGTTCGACTTCTCGTCGTCCGCCGAGGACAAGATCGAACGCGCTGACGGGGACGCGGTCGCGCTCGACGACTACGTCAAGGACAACCCCGACGGCAGCGAAGTCAGGGTGGTACGATGACGACGGTCGTGGACGCCGAAGGCGCGGTCCTCGGACGGCTGGCGTCGGAGCTCGCACCCCGCGCGCTCGACGGCGAGGAGATTGCGGTCGTCAACGCCGAGGAGATAGTCGTCAGCGGCGACCCCGACGAGGTCGCGGAGGACTACCGCGAACGCGACGAACACAAGAGCGACCGCGGCCCGCTGGACCCCAAGCGCCCGGACGGCATCGCGAAACGCAGCCTCCGCGGCATGCTGCCGTACAAGAAACCCCGTGGACAGGAGGCGATGGGGAACGTGATGTTCTACATCGGCGTGCCCGCGGAGCTAGAGGACGAGGAGTTTGAGCAGCCCGAGGACACCGTCGACGACATCGCCAAGGGAGGCTACGTAACGCTGGACGAAGTCAGCCGGAGGATAGGAGCCAACGTAACATGGTAGAAACAGTCAACCAGTCTGGCAAGAAGAAGACCGCTGTAGCCCGTGCGACGGTGAAGGAGGGGGATGGACGCGTACGAGTGAACTCCGAGCCCGTGGAGCTCGTGGAGCCCGAGAGCGCGCGGCTGAAGATGACGGAGCCGTTCCGCGTAGTCGAGGGCGTCCGCGACGACGTAGACATAGACGTCGACGTCGAAGGCGGCGGCTACCAGGGACAGGCCGACGCAGTACGGACCGCCATCGCCCGCGGACTCGTGGACTTCAAGAACGACCCCGAGCTCCGGGAGGCGTACATGGAGTTCGACAGGTCGCTGCTGGTGAACGACAGCAGGCAGAAGGAGGCGAAGAAGTTCGGTGGACCAGGCGCACGCGCCCGGTACCAGAAGAGCTACAGGTGATACAGTATGATGGTACCAGTCCGTTGTTTCACGTGCGGCAAAGCGGTCTCCGAGCACTGGGAGGAGTACGAGGAGCGCGTCGCCGAAGGCGAGGACGCGGAGGAGGTTCTCGACGACCTCGGGGTGGACAGGTACTGCTGCAGGAGGATGCTCGTCAGCCACAAGCAGCTCGTCGACACCGTCGCACCCTACCAATGACGCAGGAGTTCAACTACACCCGGTACGAGCGCGCACGCATCGTCGGAGCGCGGGCGCTGCAGATTAGCCGCGGCGCACCACCGCTGATAGACGTCGACACCAACGACCCGGTCACCGTGGCGTCAGAGGAGCTAGACCGGGGCGTGCTGCCGATAACCGTCCGCAGGGGGCCGAGCTAGCTTGAACGGCGCACCCATCGAGGAGGTCGGCCTGAGGGAGGTCCTCGACAGCCGAGGCAACCCCACCGTGGAAGCCGAGGTGTCGACGACGGTCTCGATGGGACGTGGAATCGCACCCTCGGGTGCGTCGACCGGCGAACACGAGGCGCTCGAGCTACCCGCCGGCGAGGCGGTGGAGGCGGGGCTCGACGCGGTCGAAGAGCTCCTGGGGCTGGACGCGACGCGTCAGCGAGACGTCGACAGGGCGCTCCGCCGCGTCGACGGAACCTCGAACTTCTCGAACATAGGCGCGAACTCCGCCGTCGCCATCTCGATGGCGGCCGCAGCGGCCGGTGCGAACGCGCTCGGCGTCCCGCTGTACCGACACGTCGGCGGAGCTTTCG
>CAZXNG010000107.1:3169-4894 GCA_964642065.1 uncultured Halobacteriales archaeon | reverse complement strand
GGTCGGCGATGGTCTCCGCGACGTTCAGCTGCGCCTTCTCGGTCGACGCGCCGAGGTGGGGGGTGACGACGACGTCGTCGACCTGGAGGAGCGGGTTGTCCTCCTCGGGGGGCTCCGGTTCGAAGACGTCGAACGCCGCGCCGGCTATCACCCCCCTTTCGACTGCTTCCGCCACCGCTGCTTCGTCGACGACTCCGCCACGTGAGGCGTGTACGAGACGTGCACTGTCCTTCATCGACTCCAGCTCTTCGGTGCTGACGAGGCCGCGGGTATCCTCCGTCAGAGGGGTGTGGACCGAGACGAAGTCCGCGGACTCCAGCACCTCGTCGAGGTCCAGAAGCTCTGCTCCGAGGTCCGCGGCGCGGCTCTCGCTGACGAAGGGGTCGTGGGCTACCACGTCCATGCCGAGAGCGTCGCCGCGTTTCGCGACTTCTCCGCCGATACGTCCGAGGCCGAGCACCCCGAGGGTCTTGTCCTTCGCCTCGACGCCGACGAAGTCACTCTTCCTCCACTCGCCCTTCTTCAGCGAGGTGTTCGCCTGCGGCACGTTACGCGACAGAGACAGCATCAGAGCGAGAGCGTGCTCCGCCGCGGCGACGGTGTTGCCCTGCGGTGCGTTCGCGACGATGATGCCGCGACGAGTCGCCGCCGAAATGTCGATGTTGTCGACTCCGACTCCCGCGCGGCCGACTATTTTGAGGTCCGTGGCGGCCTCGAGCAGTTCGTCGTCGACCCTGGTGCCGCTGCGGACTATCAGAGCTTCGTATCCGCCTATAACGTCGAGTAGCTCGTCGTGGCTCTTCTCCGTCTCCTCGTCGACTGCGTACCCCGCCGCCTCCAGGCGGTCGATGCCCTTCTGCGATATCGGATCCGTCACCAGTACCTTCGGCATACGAGGACTTTCCCGGAGGCACGTCTTAGGGGTTCTGCTTTCGACCCCTTCTTCGGGCCTTCCGGCCGAAACCCATTATACGCGCGGCGTCCTAAGTCGACACACCGAGATGGAGCTGGAGAACTCGTCGACGGAGGAGGCCGGAGAGCTGGAGTTCGACAGCTACCTGTTCGACCTCGACGGAGTCATAGTCGACGTCGAGGACTCGTACAGGAGGAAGATATTCGACGAGGTCAGCGAGGTCACCGGCCGCCAGTACACCGACAGCCAGATACAGAGGCTGTGGCACGGAGTCGGCGGCGAGAGCCGGGAGGGGATACTCGAGAGCTGGGGTGAAAACCCCCGGGAGTTCTGGCGCATATTCGACTGGTTCGACGCACCGGAACGCAGGTTACAGCACACCTACGTCTACCCCGATGCCGACGTCCTCACGTCGCTGGAGGGACCCGTGGGCGTCGTCACTCACTCTCCACGCGACCTCGCGGAGTCCGCGCTGGAGAAGGCCGACCTGCTCGACGTCGTCGACGAGGTCGTCGCCTGCAGCTACGAGACGGGGTACAAGCCCGACCCCACGCCGATAGAGATGTGTCTGGAGCGGGTCGGCGCCGACCCGGACGGCGCCGCGCTTGTAGGGGACAGCGAGTCCGACGTACAGGGCGCGTGGAACGCCGGCATCGCCGGAGGCCACGTCGACCGCATCGACCACCCGATAGACGCGGACTTCCGCGTCGAGAGCCTGCGAGAGCTGCCGGCGCTGGACTGAGACGACGCCCGAGGTTCGGACGTCGGCGCGTGCATTCGACGTACTTTCCTACCCCGACGTCGAACCAACC
>CAZXNG010000107.1:0-3069 GCA_964642065.1 uncultured Halobacteriales archaeon | reverse complement strand
GACGACGAACGCGTCCGGCGCGCGGTCGAGGAGCACGGCGAGATGCGCGTCGTCGACGACCCGTTCTTCCGGTGTCTGGTCTCGTTCATCGTCAGCGCCAACAACCACGTCGACCGTATCTACGACCTCGTGCAGAACCTCTGCCGGGAGTACGGCGTCGAGGTAGAGGGCTACGGCCACGGCTTCCCCGCGCCCGAGGAACTCGTGGAAGCGGGAGAGGCGGAGCTCCGCGACCTCGGCCTCGGCTACCGCGCGCCCTACGTCGTCGAGAGCGCGGAGATGGTGGCGTCGGGGGAGTTCGATCCCGACGAGGTCAGGGGGATGGAGTACGAGGACGCGCACGAGGAGATACAGCGGCTCGTCGGCGTCGGCCCGAAGGTCGGCGACTGCGTCCTCCTGTTCTCGCTGGGCTTCGACGAGGCGGTGCCGTTCGACACATGGATGCAGAAGACCGTGGAGGAGCACTACCCCGACCTCGTGGGCTCGAACTACCGGGAGACCTCACGGAACTTCCGCGACAGGTTCGGCGAGTACGCCGGCTACGCACAGAACTACCTGTTCCACTACATAAGGACCAGCGAGGCCGGGTCTTAGAGATATCGTGGATAGGCCGTCCTCGACAGAACCGTGAATGACCTGTCCGAATTCGAAGGATACGAAGGATAATCTCGCTGGTTCAGGAGTCCCAGCGTGCCCGCGACTCGCCTTCGTCGAACTCTCGTTCCCAGGTCAGAGACAGGTCTGATGCCCGCAAGTCGTCCGGAACCTCGAAGACGACCCATCCTTCCCGAGTACCATCCTCGGTGATCCTGCGGTCGGCTCTGTAGCCGTCGTCCATCTCCTCGTCGTCGACGACGTCGTCCACCGCTTGCGGACAGTCGAACTCCGTCAGGGCGGGTGCGTCGCGGGCCCTGTCGGTTGGGTTGCTTGCAGTTACCCAGAACCGCGCCCACTTGGTGTTGTTCCCCGGCGGACTCCTCCTGCCTCCGAAGTTATCTCCGGTGTATCCGTATCTGTTGGTGGTCTCCACGTTCGTCACCGAGATTTCGATTCCGCGTGGAGTCACGAAACTATCCTCCACCGACAGCCTGGGCCGCGCCGAGTTCGTCCGGACACGTTCGTTGAAGTCCGGTGTCTCGAACTCGAACCAGCCGATGTACGGCATCGAGAACTCCTCCGACGTGTAGGAGCCGGTCTCACCGGCCGGAATCTCGAGCTCGACATCGACAAAGCTGTAGTCGCTCCAAGCGAACTGATGCCTCACCTCGGTCTCGTAGGTTCCGTCGGCATCTCCGACGTTCTCGACGGTGAACTCGACCTGGAACGACTCGTTCAGCTCCACCTCCTCCGGGGCTGAGAGTTCGACGAACTCGAACTCGGGCTCCGCCTCGGTCCCCTCGTCCTCGTCGTCCTCGGAGTCGGTCTCGTTGTCCGAGGGTTCGTCGGGTTCTCCGTCGCTGACGTTTCCGCTGTCGTTCCCGCCGTCTCCGTCGTCTTCGCCGTCTTCCTCCGGCGGCTCCACGCAGCCGGATATACCCGCGGCGGCCGTCGCGGTGAGCGCTATCATGCGTCTTCTCGTAGGCATAGCCTTACTTTCGGGTTAGTGCGACATTAAATTGACGACGGATATCTAACGGGGAAGCATCTACGTCTACGTCGGCTTCACCCCGGGTTCCTCGCCACCGTGGCTATCGCGTCGTCGTCGACGTAGTCGGAGCCCATGACGTGGTGTTCGACGTCCCCCCATCCGGCGGCGTGGAACATCCCGGTCGCCTCCTCCTCGGTGTAGAACAGCATGACGGAGTCCGCTAGACGGGCGAGCACCCGGTTCGAGGGACGGCGGGGCCCGACGACGAGCGCCCGGCCGCCGGGCTCCACGACGCGACGCATCTCCCGCAGTCCTTCGACGGGGTTCGGCCAGTACTCGATGGAGCCCGACGACCAGGCGACGGCGAACGCGTCGTCCGCGTACGGCAGGTTCTCCGCGTCGCCTAACACGAGGTCCACGTCTTCGAGAGCCCGCTTGGACCTCGCCTCCCGTAGCTGGTGAGGGCTCTGGTCCACGGCTTCGACGGCATCGACCTTCTCCAGCAGTCCCTCCGTGGCGAACCCCGTGCCGCAGCCGACGTCTAGCACGCGGCCGTCGGCCTCGAGGTCGAGGAGGTCGATGCAGCGACCTCGCATCTCCTCGTTCCAGAACACCGGGTTGACGCGGTCGTAGATACGCGAAAGGTACCTGTATAACGTCCGGGCGCGGCCCTTGTTGTCGAGCAGAGGCATCTCCGTCAAGTTCGCTTTCGTGCACCGTCAATCTTCGTCTTTCAGCCGCCACCACCACCTCTGGTACGTCCAGCCCGACAACGACAGATTTAACCTCGGTCTCCAACCAGCGTCAACCATGGGATTCAAGGTCTCGATCGTGGGCGCCGGCGGCACGGTGGGCGCCATGGCAGGGTACAACATAGCACTGCAGGGGTTCGCCGACGAGATAGCGTACGTCGACATCGCCGAGGACCCCGCGGTAGGTCAGGCGCACGACACCCTCCACGGCGTCGCCTACGACAGCCACACCGACGTCTACTACGCCGACTACGACGGCGTCGAAGACAGCGACGTCGTCGTCATCACCGCCGGCAAACCCCGCGAGCCCGGGATGACGAGGCTCGACCTCGCGGAAGCCAACCGTCCGATAATGGAGGACATCATCGGAAACGTGGACGAGCACGCGCCGGACGCCATCACGGTGCTGACGACGAACCCGATGGACGTGCTCAACTACCACATTTACGACAGCTGCGACAGGTCGAGGGAGAAGGTGATAGGATTCGCCGGACGGCTCGACAGCGCACGGTTCCGGTACGCCATCGCAGACAGGTTCGACACCACGGCCCCGAACGTCGAGGCCTCCATCATCGGCGAGCACGGCGATACGCAGGTGCCCGTGTTCTCGAAGGTCCAGGTCGACGGCCGAACGCCGGAGTTCGACAAGAGCGAGCGCGAGGAGATACGTGAGACCCTGCAGGAGAGCGCGATGAACGTCATCGAGAAGAAGGGCGCGACGGAGTTCGG
>CAZXNG010000106.1:1973-4904 GCA_964642065.1 uncultured Halobacteriales archaeon | reverse complement strand
CGGTCACCTGGTTAAGAGCCAGGTGCTTTAACCGGACTAAGCTACCGGCCCACGTCTCATCGTGGGGCGTAAGGCGCCTATATACCTTGTCCTTGCTTCCCGTTCCCCCTCGTCCGTGTGTAAAGACTCATAAGCCGCCGTCCCAATATCGTTACACATGCCAGAACTGGAAGACGGTCGGGTCAAGTACGACGCCCTCAACGTCCTCAAGCTGCTCGGCGCCGAGGGCGGCGTACACTCGCGCGTCAAGGTGTCCTGCAGCTACCTCGCTGACAAGCTCGACACCAGCGACCAGACCGTCTCCCGCCGACTCCAGTCACTCGAAGACGCCGGTGCCGTCGAACGCGAGATAGTCGCCGACGGCCAGTGGATAGACGTCACCGATGAAGGCGAACGCCTCCTCAGGAGCGAGTACGAGGACTACCGCCGGATATTCGAGGGCGACTCCACCTTCGAGCTCCACGGCGAGATAGTCACTGGGATGGGGGAAGGCAGCTACTACATCGGACTCGACGGATACCAGCGACAGTTCCGCGACAAGCTCGGGTACGAACCCTTCGAAGGAACCCTGAACGTCGAGCTCGACGAGGACAGCACCAGGAAGCGTTCAGCGCTCGAAGGAGCCGAAGGCATCCTCATCGAAGAGTGGGAGAACGAAGAAAGGACCTTCGGCGCCGCCACCTGCTACCCTGCTTTCGTCGAGGACGAGGAGGCCCACGTCATCTACCCCCACCGGACTCACTACCCCGACGACATGCTCGAGGTAATCGCACCCGTCAAGCTGTTCGACGAGCTCGACCTCGAACACGGCGACGAGGTAACCGTGGAGGTAGAGGTTTGAGCTCAGTAGAAGCCGCAGTCGAGGCGCTCGCCGCTGGAGAACCCGTGCTCGTCCACGACGACGGCGACCGTGAGGACGAGGTCGACATGGTATACGCCGCCGAACACGTCGAACCCCGAGACATCGCGCGTCTGAGGAACGACGCAGGCGGGTTGATATGCGTCGCCGTCCACCCCGACGCCGCCGAACGGTACGGACTGCCCTACATGCACGACGTCGTCGACCCCGCGCTCGCGGCGGAGGACCTCGACTACGACAGCAGGTCGTCGTTCTCCATCTGGGTGAACCACAGGTCGACGCGCACAGGCATCACCGACCGCGAACGCTCGAGGACTATCCGCGAACTCGCGTCGGCAGCCGACGCAGCCGTCGAAGACGCGGAATACAGCTTCCCCGGGGAGTTCCGGTCGCCGGGTCACGTCGCCGTCCTCCGCGCGGACGAAGCTCTCCTCCGTGGCCGTCAGGGACACACGGAGATGGCGGTGGAGCTCGCGGTCGAAGCGGACGTGGAGCCCGCAGCCGTCGTCTGCGAGATGCTCGACGACGACACGGGAGACGCGCTGACGCAAGAGGACGCCCGTGACTACGCCAGACGTGAGGGGCTAGTCTTCGTGGAAGGCCGGGAGCTCGTGGAGGACGTGCTCGCCGAGGTATCCGACGCAGGATAAGGCGTATCGGGTGGCCGAGGAGCGAGGGGTATCACTCCACCCGTCGCGCCAGCTCGCGGTGACGGTGTCGGAACAGCAGCTTCGCCTGCAGCTCGAACGCTGGCCAGCCGAACCCACCGAGCATCCACCAAGGAAGCTCGTACTCCAGCCTGTCTTTCACCCTGGTGCCGCCGTCCTCCGCGGTGAAGTCGTGTCTGTGCCTCCAGTGGTCGAACGGCCCATCCACCATCTCGTCGACGAAGTAGGCCTCACCCTGTCGCTCGTCGCGCTCCACTATCCTCGACGTCCAGGTCAACGACGGCACCGCCCTGAACGGAGCGAGCCTCATCGAAGCCTCGGAGCCCTCGACGAGCTCCGCGGAGTTCGGCACGGTGTCGCCATCGGGTCCCCGGACCTCCAGAACCTCGAGACCCAGGAGGGTGGGCGTCAACGCCTCCAGACCTTCGACGCTGGAGTGGAAGCTCCAGACGCGTTCGACGGGGGCGGCGACGTGGCTCTCGACCTCGAAGACCGGCATCGTCCTCAGTTCGACCCCATACCACTTGAAACCAGCCGCTGGCTCGAGTGACCCGATTCCAACTTGGGACGGCAACCCTTTACCTCTCCGCGTCCGACGGTAACCGTGATGAACGTCCACGTCGTGCCGGTGGGATTCGACTACGACCGGTTAATCGCGCCGCTGGTGCGCGACAAGGTCGACGTCGACCGCGCCGTACTGCTCCGCGGCACCGTGGGCAGCGAGGATAACGTCGAACACAGCGAAGAGGTCGCCCGCAGGCTGCGGGAGGACTTCGAGAGCCTTCTCGACGCCGAGACGGAGACGCTGACGCTCGACGACGTCTACGACTACGACGCGACCTTCGTGCAGGCGTACCGGCTGCTGAAACGCGAGCACGACGCCGGCAACGACGTCCAAGTCAACGTCAGCGCGATGCCGCGGACTGTGTCGTTCGCGTTCACGATGGCGGCGCACTCGGTGATGATGGAGGACGACGACGCCCGGGACTCCATCCACATCTACTATACTGCTCCGGAGAAGTACCTGGAGACCGAGATGGCGGAGGAGCTCCAGCGCGTCCGCCACCTCGTCCGGAGACTGAAGGACGAGGGGTTGACGGACAGCGTCGAACGCGAACTCGACGAACGATACCAGGCGGTCGACGAGCTCACCCGCGAGTTCGAGGAACGCGGCACCACCGTCGGGATCCAGGAGATAGACGGCAGCCACGTCGTAGACATCCCCGTCGAACCCCTGACGGACCCGAAGCCGTTCGAACGCAGCATACTGTTCGAGCTATCCGAACGCGGCACCGTCGACAGCACCAGCACGCTGGCGGAGGGGCTCGCCGAACGCCTCGACGAGGAGTACGACGACGCGTTCCGCAGCAAGGTCATCTACAACGTCAGGTCGCTGAAGGAAGC
>CAZXNG010000106.1:0-1873 GCA_964642065.1 uncultured Halobacteriales archaeon | reverse complement strand
CCAGACAGGACAGTCGAACGAACTGCTTTTGCGAACCAGCGTGCAAACCCGAGCCATGAGGTACGAGATAAAGGGAGACGCAGGCTGGATAACCTTCGACCGACCGGAGGCGGCGAACTCCCTCCCGATAGAGGAGATGGAGGAGCTCGTCGACCTGCTGGAGCGCGGCGAGGAGGAACGCGCGGTCGTCCTGTACGGAGAAGGAGGGGTCTTCTCCGCCGGCGGCGACCTATCGGAGCTCGCCGAGGTAGATGGGCCGGAGGACGCCGAGAGGTTCGCGAGCGCTCTCGTCGACTCGATACACGCCGTCGAACGGCTCGACGTACCCGTGATAGCCGCCGTCGATGGCGCGTGCTACGGAGCCGGCTTCGAGCTAGTGGTCGCCAGCGACCTCGCGGTAGCCGGCCGCGGAGCGTCGTTCGGCTTGCCGGAGACGGAGATAGGTGTGTTCGCCCCGCACACGGTGGAACGCGTCGCCTCCGTCGCAGGCCGGAAACGGACGACGGAGCTGGCAATGCTCGGCGGACCCGTCGACGCGGAGACGGCGCTCGACTGGGGCGTCGTCAACCGGGTCGTCGACGAATGCACGACGGACGAGGCCGCCGCCGACCTCGCGGGAGAGCTGGCGGAGCTCGACCGTCGAGCGCTCAGGACGACGAAACGCAGGATACGCGCCCGACTGGAGTCCCCCGGCGAGGACGAGGTGACGGAGCGCACGATGGCGTACCACCTGACGACCGAGGAGACGCAGAGCCGGATAGAGGAGGCGACGGACGACTGAACAGAAGTTAGAGATACTCCCTCTCACGTCTCCCTATCCCTCCGGCTTGGAGGGTCTGACGAAGGTTTTTCCGTCAGTGCGCCGTAGTCTACTCCATGGCAGCTGTAGAGCTCGGGCTCCTGGTGCTCGTGGTGCTGGCGCTGGCGGCAGTCTACATGACGATGAAGGTCGTGAAGCCACTGATAATCAACGCCATAGTCGGACTGGTGTTGATATTCGCAGTCCAGTACCTCGGCATCGTCGAGGTGGAGCTGGGCTTGCTCGCCGTCGCTGTCGTAGCTGTCGGCGGCGTGCCCGGCGCTGTCTTGGTGATGCTGCTCGCGTACTTCGGCGTCGCCTTCGCGCCCGCGATACTCTTGCTCTGACAGTATGTATCGGAGGCGTCCCCGCGAAACATGACCGGCGATACGACGGAAGACGGACTCCGGCTTCCCGACGAAGACGAGGTGCTCGGCGTCGTCGAGGAGATGCTCGGAGCCAACCGCCTCAGGGTCCGGTGTGAGGACGGTCAGACCCGGACGGCGCGGATACCGGGGAAGATGAAGAAACGCGTCTGGATCAGCGAGGACGACATCGTCGTCGTGGAGCCCTGGGACTGGCAGGACGAGAAGGCCGACGTGAAGTGGCGTTACGACCAGGCCGACGCCGACAGGCTGCGCGATGAAGGCCATCTGTAGAAGACCCGCGCCGGTGACGGTCTCTGACCTCGCTTATGCGATAGATTCAAGGTTCAGGGCTCAATGGTTGGGTACGGAGGAACAAGTTTGAGTCTAGACGTCTCTGGAAAGCTGATATCTCTGGTTAGCTCCCGAGTCGAGTACCGCGACGGCGAGTACGTCGTCTCCATACCCGAGAGCGAGGTAGAGGAAGGAGACGTCGAAGAAGGCACGGTATACCGCGTCGGCCTCATCTCGCCCGACGAGGGCGGCGACTCCGGAGGCGGCTCCACGGGCGGCGGCAGCCAGCTCCAGCCGCCGGTGGAGGAGGGCGAGATACGGTACGTCGAGATAGAGGACATCGGCAAGCAGGGCGACGGCATCGCCCGCGTCGAACGCGGCTACGTCATCATCGTCCCAGGCGGCGAGGTCGGCG
>CAZXNG010000105.1:0-4911 GCA_964642065.1 uncultured Halobacteriales archaeon | reverse complement strand
TGGTAACGTTATTCCTTCAAAGGACGGTCTGGCCAATAAGGATTCCGGTTAGAGCCGCCTCTACTCGACGTTCATGGAGACGTCGAGCCAGCTCAACGAGTGCACGAGCGACCCCATCGAGACGACGTCGACGCCGGTGGCCGCGTACTCCCCGACGTTCCCAGGGGTGATGCCGCCGGATGCCTCGACCACGACGTCGAACCCGTACAGCGCCTCCACAGCCTCCTCAAGGTCGGCTGGAGACATGTTGTCCAGCAAGACCACGTCGACGCCCATCTCCGCCGCCTCCACAGCGGTGTCGACCTCCTCCGCCTCCACCTCAATCTTCGACGTGAAGCTCGCCATCTCCTGCGCCCTGCGAACCGCCTCATCGAGGCCCAGGGCGGCGAGGTGGTTCTCCTTCAGCATGACCGAGTCCGCGAGGTCGTACCGGTGGGGGTCGCCGCCTCCCGCCTCCACGGCCTTCTTCTCGAAGTACCTGAAGCCGGGTGTGGTCTTCCGTGTCGCCGCGACCGTGACCTCTCCAGCGGCTTCCACGGCATCCCGCGTCGCCGTCGCGACACCGCTCATCCGACCGACGACGTTGAGCGCCAGCCGCTCGCCACGGAGCACCGACGCACCGTCTCCCTCGACCTCGAACAGCGTCTCGCCCGGGGACACCTCGTCGCCCTCCTCGACGTACGCGGTGAAATCCGGCGACGGCTCCGTCTCCTCGAACACCACCTCTGCTTCATCGACGCCCGACACTACACCTCGTTCGCGGGCGACGGCCTCGGCAACGATGTCTACTCCGGCGGCGACCTCGCTGCTGACGTCCCTCCAGGCGGAGTCCTCCTCCAGGAACTCCCGCACCATCCTGCGAACCGTCAAGCTCTCTCACCCGAGGTCATCTTTCAGGGTACTACCTACGCCCAGGACATCAAGCTTCCGAGAACCCCGAGCGAGAGCGAGCACCCGTCTTCGACCGACGACACCGGTGTTAGACCGAAAGTATATTACACGCAAACCGAGTGCTTCCCTACATGAAGATACCGCGACGGTTCAACACCCACTGCCCCCACTGCGACAGCCACCAGGAGCACGAGGTCGAACGCGTCCAGCGCGGCCGCGAGACCGGGATGAAGTGGATCGACCGGCAGAGAGAGCGCAACAGCGGCATCGGAAACGACGGCAAGTTCAGCAAGGTCCCGGGAGGCAACAAGCCCACGAAGAAGACCAACCTCCGGTACCGATGCAGCGACTGCGGCAAGGCACACGTCCGCGAGGGATGGCGAGCAGGAAAGCTCGAGCTGGGTGAGTAAGATGGCGAGTCGGATACTCCAGGTCAGGTGCCCCGACTGCGAAGCCGAGCAGACGGTGTTCGAACGCACCTCCAGCGAGATAGGATGCGCCGACTGCGGAGCCAGCCTCGCGTCGCCGACGGGCGGCAAGGCCGAGGTCCACGGAGAGGTCGTCGACGTCCTCGAAGCCCGAGAGGCCTGAAGATGAAGTACACCGGGTGGCCGGAGATAGGCGAACCCGTGGTCTGCAAGGTCACCGAGATAGAGGACCACGGCGCCTACTGCGACCTCGTCGAGTACGAGGACAAGGAGGGATTCATACACGTCAGCGAGGTCGCGAGCGGCTGGGTGAAGTACATCCGAGACCACGTACAGGAGGACCAGACCGCGGTCTGCAAGGTGCTGGACATCGACGAGGACAGCCAGCAGATCGACCTCTCGCTCAAGGACGTCAACGACCACCAGCGACAGGAGAAGATACAGGAGTGGAAGAACGAGCAGAAAGCCGACAAGTGGCTGGGGATGGAGTTCGACGACGAGGAGTTCGGCGAGATAGCGGAACACCTGATAGACAGGTACGGCACGATGTACGACGCCCTCGAAGAGGGCGCCATCCAGGGCGAGGAGGTCTTCGAGGCCGCGGGAGTCACCGAAGATCAGGCCGACCGGCTGACGGAGGTCGCGCGTGAGAACATCAACGTACCCTACGTCGAGACCGAAGGCTTCGTCGACCTCGAGTCCACCGCGGCCGACGGCGTCGACGACATCATGGGGGTGCTCGAGGACGTCGACGACATCGAAGGCGAGGACGACCTCACGCTCGAGATAGAGTACGTGAGCGCGCCCGAGTACCGCATCAAGGCGAAGGCCCACGACTACAAGACCGCGAACAGGGCGATAGAGGAGGCCGCGGACCGCGCCATCGAGGGCATCGAAGAGGTCGGCGGCCGCGGCGAGTACCACGAGGAGAGCCACACCGCGGAGTCCTAGAACCGAGAGACACCACCCCTTCCCCCGAAGCTCGACCGGTCGACATACAATGAAGGCGCTCATACGCAGATGCCGTAGCGACGAACACGACGACACGGTCTACAGCCTCGGCGACGTCTGCCCCCGCTGCGGCGCGTCGACGGAGAACACGGCACCGCCACCGTTTTCACCCGACGACCCCTACGGCGACCACAGGAGAAGCATCTAGATGGAAGAGATAGAGGTACGTCGACACGCGGAGGCGGAAGCCGAGGTGCTCGTCGAGGGACTGCCTGGGGTCGGACACGTGGGGAAGCTCGTCGTCGAACACCTGCTGGAGGAGTTCGAAAGCGAGCTCGTCGCGCAGGTCCACAGCCAGCACTTGCCGCCGCAGGTCACCGTCGACGACGACGGCCTGACGGAGCTCGTCTCGGTCGACCTGCACTACTGCGACGCCGACGGAGTCGACCTCCTGCTGCTCGGAGGCGACCACCAGAGCCAGACCATCGACGGCCACTACACGATGGCGGAGGCCATCTTGGACGTCTGCACGGAGATGGGCGTCGAGACCGCGTACGCCCTCGGAGGCGTCGCCACCGGCGAGATGGTGGAGGAGTACGACGTCGTCGGCGCGTCGAACGACGAGGCGCTGCTGGAGAGCCTAGAGGAACACGGCGTCGAGTTCGGGGAAGGCGAACCCACCGGTGGCATCATAGGCATCAGCGGCCTCCTGCTCGGGCTCGGCGAGCTCAGCGACGTCGAAGCCGCGTGTCTGATGGGTGAGACCAGCGGCTACATCGTCGACCCCAAGAGCGCGCAGGCGGTGCTCGACGTCCTCACCGACGTCCTCGGCTTCGAAGTCGACCGCGAGGAGCTCGAGGACCGAGCCGAGGAGATGGAGGAGGTCGTCCAGCGACTCGAGGAGATGAACCAGGACGTCGACAGGATGCCGAAGATGCCCAGCGAGGACGACCTCAGGTACATCGGGTAGCGGAGAAGCAGCACGAGTTTCTGCAGTAGACGGACGCCGGTTCAGTCGCTGATGTCGCGGAACTCTATCTCGTCCTCGGTGCGGCCGGCTTGCTGCATGACCTCCTCGCCTATCTCGATATCGCACTCGGTGCGGACCGCGATGGCGACGGCGTCGCTGGGGCGGCAGTCGAAGACGAACTCCTCTCGTTCGCCGTCCGTGTAGCGTTCGACGTGGAGCTTGGCGAAGAAGGTTCCGTTCATCAGGTCGTCGACGACGATTCGGTCGAGAGCGCCGCCCATCTCGTTTATCGCCGTCAGCAGGAGGTCGTGGGTCAGCGGACGTTCGAACCGTTCGCCCGACAGACCGAGCTGTATCGACCGCGCCTGGTCCGCGGTGATCATCACCGGCAGGTAGCGGTCCCCTGCTTCGACGACTACGGCGTAGGCGTCCTCTCCCGCCTGACCTACGCCCTTCACCTCGGCGCTCAACATGGTATACATAACGTAGCCCGGTACAACTACTTTATCCCGTCGGTGGCTGCAGCGTGACGCCGTAGCCGTCGAGCACGTCCTCAGCCTCGCGGATGCTCTCCTCGAGCTCCGCACGCGTCCGGCCGACGAGCCGCCTCCACTCACTGGGCACGCGTCTCTCGACCACGGTGCGTTCGACGTCGACGGCTGCTTCGGCACCGCAGCCCAGAGCCATCAGAAGGTCGACGGCGTCGCCGGAGTCGAGCCGGAAGCCATCGACGACATCCTGCAGGGTCGCACCCTCGGCTTCCCCCTGTCGCACGGCTTCGACGGCTGTCGCCAGCCGGGGGACGACGTGCTCCTGACCGCAGTCAGCGCAAATAGGGTCCTCGAGCCACCGGTCGAGCGGGGCCTCGGAACCACACTCCGCACAGTCGACCTGTCGGTTCAGAGCCTTCATCGGTCCCCGAGAATCCAGTACATCCGGGTCACTCGGCCTCGCGGCTGACTCCGTCCTCCAGCACCCGGCTGTTGGGCACGACGTAGATGCGTTCGTCGTCCTCGACACGGGTCGCCAGGAGATCTATCTCCTGGACTATACCTTCGACGCCATCTACCTCTATCCGGTCGCCTATCGAGTACGGCTGCCGTGTGAGGACGTAGAGGCCGGCGACGACGCTGGAGAGACCGGTTCGGAAGCCGACGGCGACGAAGACGACTACCGCGAAGACGTACGCGACGAGGAGGATGTGAAGCGCGGTCGTCGCTATCTGGAGCTGGCTGAGAGCCATGACGAACGCCACGAAGATGACGCTGTACCTGACGACTGCGGGCGCGGCTTTGACGTCGGAGACCCGGACTTCGCTGAGGTACTCCCGGGTCTTTATCGAGAGCTTGTCGGCTACGACGACTCCCAACACTAGGATGAACGCGGCGGCGACGACGTTCGGCATGTACGCCGTCAACGTCGTGACGACGCCTTCGTCGACGAGCGTGAGTCCGAGCACCTCGAGAGCCACGAGGACTCCGGAGAGGTATATCAGCCAGGCGGCTGCGGTGGCGAGGACGCCGACGGAGCTGGTTCCGAACGACTCCATGACGCGGTCGAACGTCGTACCGCGCAGGAAGTCGTCGAGACCTGTGGACTCCGCGAAACGTGTTATCGCTATCTTCGCCAGGTAGCCGAGGAGGATGCCGGCGAGCACTGCTGCGGAGGCGA
>CAZXNG010000104.1:0-5021 GCA_964642065.1 uncultured Halobacteriales archaeon | reverse complement strand
GCGGTCGATGTATATCTGACCCTCGGTGATGTACCCCGTGAGGTCGGGGATGGGGTGGGTGTCGTCGTCGCCCGGCATCGTCAGAATCGGTAGCTGCGTCACCGAGCCTTCCTCGCCCTCGATGCGGCCCGCGCGTTCGTAGAGGTTCGCGAGGTCGGTGTACATGTAACCCGGGTAGCCTCGTCTGCCGGGGACCTCCTCGCGCGCCGCACCTATCTCGCGGAGCGCCTCGCAGTAGTTGGTGATGTCCGTGAGGATTGTGAGGACGTGGTAGCCCTCCTCGAAGGCGAGGTACTCCGCGGTAGTGAGCGCCATCCGCGGCGTCACGATGCGTTCGACGGCGGGGTCGTCTGCGAGGTTGAGGAAGACGACGCTGCGCTCGAGCGCGCCTGTGCGTTCGAACTCCTCGAGGAACTCGTCCGCCTCCTCGCGGGTGATTCCCATCGCGCCGAAGATCACGGCGAACTCGGTGTCATCTTCACCTTCCTCCTCGGGCACCGTCGCCTGTCGGGCTATCTGGAGCGCGAGCTCGTTGTGCGGCAGCCCGCTGCCGGAGAATATCGGGAGCTTCTGTCCCCGTATCAGGGTGTTCATGCCGTCGACGGCGGAGACGCCGGTCTGGATGAACTCCCTGGGGTACTCCCGTGCGTGGGGGTTGATGGCGGAGCCGACGATGTCTCGTCGCTCCTCCGGCACTATCTCCGCGCCGCCGTCGATGGGGTTTCCGCGTCCGGACAGCACGCGGCCGAGGAGGTCCTCGGTCACCGGCATCTTCATCGTCTCGCCGAGGAACCTGACGCTCGAGTTGCGGTCGAGCTCGTCGGTTCCCTCGAACACCTGCAGGCTGACGATGTCTTCGCCGCTCTCGAGCACCTGTCCACGCTTCGTCGTGCCGTCCTCGAGCTTTATCTCGACTATCTCGTCGTAGCCCACGGGTTCGTCGACCTCGACGAAGACGAGCGGTCCGCTTATCTCCTGTATGGTCTTGTACTCCTTCATGTCTAGTGCATCTCCTGGAACTCGGACTCTAGCTGTTCCTCTATCTCGTCGACCAGCGGCTCCCAGTCCTCCTCGACGGGGACGTCGAAGAACCTCTGCGCGGCCTCGACGTCCTCTATCTCGTCGACGGGTACGCCCGCGTCGAGCGCTTCGAACGCGTGGTCGCTGTACTGCTGGATTAGGTCGAGCATCCTGTACTGCTTGTCGAGCTCGCAGTAGGTGTCGACGTCGTGGAACGCGTTCTGCTGGAGGAAGACCTCGCGGATGAACCGCGACACCTCGAGCGTCAGCTGCTGGTCCTCCGGCAGAGCGTCCTTGCCGACGAGCTGGACGACCTCCTGCAGCTCGCTCTCCTCGTCGAGCACCCCGATCGCCCACTGACGGGTGTCGGCCCACTCGTCGCTGACCTCGTCCTCGAAGAACGGGTCGAGCTGTTTGCGGTACAGCGAGTAGCTGTCGTCCCAGTTTATCGAGGGGAAGTGGCGTCGTTCGGCGAGGTCGGCGTCGAGCGCCCAGAAGCACTTGACGATGCGGAGGGTGTTCTGGGTCACGGGTTCGCTGAAGTCTCCGCCCGGCGGTGACACCGCGCCGACGACGCTGATGCTCCCCTCGTCTCCGCCGAGGGTCTCGACGAGCCCGCTGCGCTCGTAGAACTCCGCGAGAGCGGCGGCGAGGTACGCGGGGTAGCCTTCTTCGCCGGGCATCTCCTCCAGCCGCGACGATATCTCACGCATCGCCTCCGCCCACCGGCTCGTGGAGTCCGCCATCAGGGCTACGTCGTAGCCCATGTCGCGGTAGTACTCCGCGAGCGTGATTCCGGTGTAGACGCAGCTCTCGCGTGCCGCCACAGGCATGTTGCTAGTGTTGGCGATGAGCGAGGTGCGCGCCATCAGGGGGTTGCCTGTCTTGGGGTCCTCGAGCTCGGGGAAGTCCTCGATGACCTCCGTCATCTCGTTGCCGCGTTCGCCGCATCCGACGTAGACGACGATGTCGGCGTCGCTCCACTTCGCCAGCTGGTGCTGTGTCACCGTCTTCCCGCTGCCGAACGGCCCCGGGATGGCGGCGGTGCCGCCCTTCGCGATCGGGAACAGGGTGTCGAGGATGCGCTGACCGGTGACGAGCGGGGTCTTCGGCCGCTTCTTGTCGGCGGTGGGACGCGACTTCCTCACCGGCCACTCCTGCAGCATCGATATCTCGGTGCCGTCTTCGAGTTCGACGACGGTGTCCTCGACGGTGAGGCTGCCTTCCTCGACGCTGGCGACGGTTCCACCTTCGTCGGGGGGCACCATGACCCTGTGTTCGATGCTCTCGGTCTCTGGCACGGTGCCGACTACGTCTCCTTCGCCGACTTCGTCACCTTCCTCGACCGTCGGGGTGAACTCCCACTCCTTCTCAAGGTCGATGCCTGGCGCATCGACTCCTCGGTCGAGGAAGTCGCCCATCTCCTCCTCGAGGACGTCGAGGGGGCGCTGGACTCCGTCGTAGATGGAGTCGAGTATCCCGGGACCGAGCTCGACGCTCAGGGGGCTGCCCGTCGTGACGACGGGTTCGCCAGGGGAGATGCCGCTGGTCTCCTCGTACACCTGTATCGTGGTGACCTCGCCCTCTATCTCGATGACCTCGCCCATCAGCTCCTCCTCGCCGACGCGGACGACGTCGTTCATCCTTGCGCTCAAACCTTTAGCCTGTACGACCGGTCCGCTGACGTTCGAAATGCGTCCGGTGTCTGTCTGTTGCTCTTTAGCTTGACTCATGTGTTCACTCCATCAGGTCGATTCCTATCGCCTGCTTTATCTTCTCGCGTAGCTGTCCCTCTCCCTCGCCGCCGAGCGTGACGACGGTGGGTTCGATGCTGGTCTCGACGTCCTCCCTGACCTGACGCGAGAGGTGGTCGAGGTCGTCTTGGTGCATCACCACGATGCCGACGTCGGGGTCGTCGAGAACGGTCTCCACGGCTTCGTCGAGGTCGCTGTCCTTGTCCTCGTCGCGGACCTCCTGGAAGCTGTCGACTCCGGCGAGACGGAAGCCGGTGGTGAAGCTCGGGCTGCCGACGACGGCGACGTGCTTGCTCATAGCACGACCTCCTTCTCTATCTCCTCGACATCGAGACCCACCTCTTTGCCGCGGGCTATACCACGGATGTTCTTGACCTCTCGCTCCTTCGTCAGGATGTAGCTGATGACCGGCGCTATCGATATAGGGTACCTGTAGCTCATCTTCTGCGCGAAACCCATCAGCAGGCTGTCGAGAGCTCTGTCGAACTCCACCAGGCTTTCCCCCTGCTCCAAGGCGTCGATGGCGTCGGAGATGTCCTCCCCGTACCGCGACCGGCGGAGGCTCTCCACCAGCTCCTCTCGGTTGCCCACGAGCCGAGATATCTCCTCGACTGTGTAGAGTCCGCCGCCTTCGACGAAGTAGTCCTCCACGTCGAGGTCGCTGCTGCCGGCGGCGCGTAGCGCGTTCCTGACGTTGAGGAGGTCTATCTCCGCCTCGAGGTACTCGTTGTAGACCTTCCTGGGTCCGCTTACCTCCTCGAGACTGTCCTGCAGCAGGTGCTCGTAGAACACCCTGTCTACGGCGTTCTCAAGAGGCAGCAGAACACCGGTGTCCTTGAACTCCATCAGGGCTTCCTTGAGGACTTCTCCGAACGCGGTGTCGGCCATCGCCTCGACCGCCTGTTCGACGGAGTCGCTGTTTATCGCCTGGTCGAGGTCGTCTTCGTCGAGCTCGCCGGCCGGGATGAGATCGTTGCGTATCTCGTCCTCGGTGGCGCCGGTGTAGACGCCTCGGACGACGGTCTTGACGTTCCAGGCGTCGTACTTCCGGAGGTAGCTGACGACGAGGTCCTCCAGCGGCCCCTCCGACCACTTCACGATGTCGCGGAACGTCGTGCTCATGTTGTCGTACAGCGCGTACTCGATGAGGTCGACGCCGGTGTAACGTGCTCCCAGACTGTTCATCTCCTCGTCGTAGCCGTTCTCCTCCATGAACCTCGCTATCTCGTTCGGGCTCATCCGGACGAGCTTCCTGTAGTCATCGTCGTCGAAAAGCTGGGCCTTCCGTGCCCTGACACGTGTTCCGACGTACTCGAAGTTAGAGCTGCCGGAGGATCCCCCTCCGTACTTGCCGGATAGACCCGTCATCCTTCTCCCAGGAGCTCGGTGGATATCTCCTTGAGCTCCTGGTTCCAGACGCGTTCGAGGACGCTGTCGAAGCTGTTGTCGACGCGTACCTCTCCGTCGCCGCCTTCGACGACCACTCCACCGAGGATCTCGACGGGGTCGCCGACCGTGTAGCCGTCGAACTCTTCGACGAGCTCCTTCACCAGTTCGGTATCGTGTTCGGCGCCGCGTACCGTGCCTCCATCCTGATCGAGCTCGTCGACAGCGTCTTCGATGAGGTCACGGGTGAGGTCCTCTCTCGATTCCTCGAGTTCACTGAGGCGGTCTTCGACCTCTTCGCGGAGGTTGGATAGCAGACGTTTCTCTGCCTGAGACCTCATCTTGCGCGCGTCGAGCCGCGCGCTGGAGACTGTCTGCTCGTGAATCTCCTCCGCCTCTCGCTCTGCCTTCTCCTCCTCGGCGTTCCGGATCTCCTCCGCCTCCTTCCGGGCTTCCTCCAGCATCTGCTCGGCCTCGGCTTCGGCGTCCGTGACGAGCGCCTCGGCTTCTTCGCGAGCCTCGTCCTTGATGTCGTCTACGACCGTTTCCATTCCCATCTTTGGAGTGCCTCCTGGATCTTACACCAGGAAGATGACGACGATAGCGAATATCACGAGGGTCTCCGGGATGACGGTCATCAGGAGGCCTCGTCCGAACATACCGGGGTCCTCCGCCATCGCGCCGACGGCGGCGGCGCCGATACCTTTCTCCGCGAGGCCCGCGCCGAGGGCGGCGAGGCCGACAGCGAGGGCGGCGGCGGCGTTCGCTAGGTACGAGCCTTCGATGTCGGCTATCTCGGTCGCGGCTTCGTCGGACAGTCCTTCTGCGGCCTGCAGCAGTACGGGGTCGGTGAGTGCTTCT
>CAZXNG010000103.1:2605-5087 GCA_964642065.1 uncultured Halobacteriales archaeon | reverse complement strand
GAGCTACACCAGCGGACACCTGTCTACCTGGGGAACCGGAGCCTCGTCGAACGCGCGGAGGAGAAGGTCGGCCGTTAGACGGACGACCGAACCCCTTAATCCCCGGCGCACGTAGTACCACCTGATGACCGACCCCGCCGACGGCCACCCGGTACTCCTGTTCGACGGCGTCTGCAACCTCTGCAACGGGTACGTCGGCTGGGTGATCCGGCATGACCCCGCGGCCGTGTTCAGGTTCGCACCGCTGCAGAGCGACGTCGCCGACGACGTCGTCGAGCGTGGAGACAGAGATATAGATACCGACGCGCTCGAGGGCTTCGTGCTCGTGGAGGCCGACGGAAGCACGTACACGAAGTCCACCGCGGTCCTTCGTTCGCTGGCGCGTCTCGACACACCGCTACGTCACCTGAAGTACGCGCTCCACGTACCGCGCATCCTCCGCGACCTCGTCTACACCGTCGTCGCGAAGAGCCGCTACCGGGTGTTCGGCAGGCGCACCTCCTGCATGACCCCGACTTCGGACGTCGAAGACAGGTTCCTCGTCGACCCCCGAAGCTGACGCAGCCGGACGGTTCAATCGTCCAGAACACCATCCAGTTCCTCGACGGCGTCTGTCCACCCCATCCTCCGTAGCTGTCGACGCAGACGTGGGTCGTCTGCCGAGACCGGTCCGTAGTATACACGGTCGCGCTCCCGCCGCCACCAGTCTCCGGATTCACGGCGCTCCTCGGGGGTCGTGTACCGGTACCGGTACCTGACGGCGCGGACGTGTTCCGGCGGCTCGTCCTCGAACGGCACGTCGCGCATCAGGCCCTCGACGTCATCGTCGCCCGCGAGCAGTTTAGCGGTCATGTGGACGAACCACGGGCTCCGCTGCGGCGACGGCGCCATCGCCGCGAACCACATCTGCCAGTCCAGTCTGTGGTGGTAGGGCGCAACCTGCGGCGGCCGACGTCCGACGTCGGTGGGTTTACCGTAGAACAGGTACTCCCGCCACACCGTGTCTCCGTCGACGACCTCGTCCTCGGTACCCTCCACCACGACCTCGTATCTGGTCTTCGTGATGGAGCCGAACGCTCCGTAGGTGTTGACGAGGTTGAAGGGGTCGAAAGACGCGTTCATCCGCTGACGCGGTGACACCATGTTCCTGACGGGGTAGTAGCTCAGCGCCGCCACCACCACGAGAAGTAGGTAGGTCGCGTAGGTGAAAGCCTCCGGCGCAGGCTCGGGCTGCGGTATCTGGACCGGAGCCACCGACGTTACTACGGTGTCGTCGAACAGGCTGAACCCCTGAACCATCGTGAGGAAGTTCAGCCAGCTGAAGTTACCCGTCACCATCAGCCATCCCATGAAGCCGACGGTAGCGACGCCGGCGACAGCCGCGGCGGTCTTCGGCGCGAAGTACAGGAACGGCACCGCGAGCTCGACGACGTGGTTGGCTGCGACGCCGGCGCGGTGCAGCCTCGATGGAGCGTGGTGCACGTACCAGCTGACGGGGTTCGGCATCGGCTGGGTCTCGTAGTGGTAGTCGAGACAGGTGAGGTCGCGCCAGCAGCTGTCTCCCCTAACCTTGATGAGCCCCGCCCCGAACATGTTGCGGAACAGGAGCCAGCGGAACAGCCATACGGTGACCGCGGGCGCGGCAATCGACGGCGGTCCCAGGAAGACGCAGAGGAAACCGGTCTCCGTGAGCATCGACTCCCAGCCGTATCCGTAGAACGTCTGTCCGGCGTTGGCGAACGACAGGTAGAGCACCCAGAGCAACAGCCATAACGCCACGTGAACTGCTATGGCACTCCAGCCGTCGAGGAGGCCGGGTAGACCTGCCATCGCCGCCGCGCTGCCGACGACGCCCAGTGCCGCGGCCGTCGCAAGATATCGGTCGCCTTCGAGGTAGTAGAACACGCTCGGGCGTTCGCGGAATCTCCAGCGGCTCCGGTAGTCGTCGAGCGGCATCAGGCCGTCTTCGCCTGCGAGCGGCCGGAACTGCCGGAGAGCATTCAGGAACGCCAGCAGGTAGACGAGGGCTACGCCGCGGAGGAGCAGCCAGCGCGCCACCTCGTAGCCACCGGGGCTCCAGAGCTCCAGAACCATCTGTCAGGTGCGAAAAGGAGCGCTCGGTGAAGGAAGTTACGACGCGTCCGGACAGACCGGCTCCCTATCTCTCTTCGATGGGGACGTACTCGACGTCCCTTCGACCTTTGTAGTTGGCTCGCGGCCGGACGAGCCGGTTGTCCTCCTTCTGCTCCTGTATCTGCGCGGTCCATCCGGCGGCGCGTCCCATCGCGAACATCGGGACGAAGAAGTCGATGGGTACGCCGAGAGAGTAGTAGACGCTTCCGCTGTACAGGTCGACGTTCGGTGAGATGCCCTTCTCGCTGAGGTTCTTCTCGTCCTCGAGGTAGGCGACGACGTCCTCTATCATCGAGTACCAGTCGACGTCCGCGGACTCGCTGATACGCTCCGACATCTCCTGCAGTAC
>CAZXNG010000103.1:0-2505 GCA_964642065.1 uncultured Halobacteriales archaeon | reverse complement strand
AGTACCAGTCGACGTCCGCGGACTCGCTGATACGCTCCGACATCTCCTGCAGTACGGTTGCGCGGGGGTCCATCTTGCTGTAGACGCGGTGGCCGAACCCCGGAACGCGTTCGCCTCCGTCGAGTTTCTCCGCGAGGTACTCGTCTACGGCCTGGTCTTCGTCGCGGATGTCGAGCAACATCTCCATGACGTCCTGGTTCGCGCCTCCGTGCAGCGGCCCCTTCAGCGCGCCGACTGCGCCTGTGACGGCGCTGTATACGTCGCTCTCGGTGGAGGAGATCACGCGGCCGGTGAACGTCGACGCGTTCAGGCCGTGGTCGGCGTGCAGCAGGAGCACGGTGTCGAGCACGTCGGCGCGCTCCCCGTCGGGCTCTTCGCCCGACATCATGTACAGGAAGTTCTCCGCGGTGTCGAGGTCGTCCCGTGGCTCTACGGGTTCCTTGCCCTGTCGAGAACGGTACAGGGTGGCGAGTATCGAAGGGGTCTTCGCGAGCACCGACAGCGCGGCTTCCCGGTCGCCGTCCCCGCCGTCGCTGTAGACTGGGACGGCGGACAGCGCGGTCCGGAGCACGTCCATCGGAACCGCGTCGTCACCTGAGTGCGTCACTATCTCCTGTACGCCGCGCGACAGGTTTCGTCGGTCTGCGAGCTCGCCCTCGAAATCCTCTAGCTCGTCGCGTCCTGGTAGCTCGCCGTTCCACAGCAGGTAGGCGGTCTCCTCGTAGGTCGAGTGTTCGGCGAGGTCGAGCACGTCTACGCCGCGGTAGACGAGCTCGGGTTTCGCGCCGTCGATGTAGCTTATCTCGCTGTCGGCGACGACGACGTTCTCCAGCCCTATCCGGCGTACCTCCTCGGGTTCGGTCATCACGTCGAACGTCGTGAGTTCGGGTTAACTTTCTTGTGGAAAGCCTCTTCCAGCCGAGGTTCAGTCGAACCGCTCTATCTTCGGCTCCTCGTCGACGAGGTCTTCGGCGGCGTCGAGGGCGCGGTCGACGAACTTCGAGAACCCGTAGACGAAAACCTGGCCGCCGACCTCGGAGAGCGCCACCTCCACCGCGTCTTCGAGCGTGTCGTCTTCGAGAACGAGCTCCAGATGGCAGCCACGTTCGTCCACCTCCTTGAGTCTGTCGCGGTGTGCGAATTCGTCGTCCTCGTACACCACGGCGGCCTCGCCGCGTTCGTCCAGCGTTCGCTCGGCTAGGGCGACGGCAGGGCCTACTCCCGGGCCACCGGCGAGAACCGTGACGGCATCTTCGCCCTCGTAGTAGCTCCGGCCAAAAGGGCCGTCGAGGTATACGACGTCACCGGCTTCGAGGTCGCGGAGAACCGGGCTCAGCTCGCCTTCGGGGTCGACCTCGACGGTGAACTCCAGCTCTTCGTCGGGGTAGGGGGAGGAGATGGTGTAGTGCCGGACGACGCGGGCGCCATCGACCTCGAGTCCGACCTGGACGAACTGGCCTGGTCTCGCCTCCGGAAACGGTGACTCGACCGCGAGGACGAAGCCGTCGCCGCCGACGTCCTCGTTCCGCGTGACCCTCGCCTCGACGCCTTCCATGGCGGGGCTTGCCCGTCGCCTGTGAAATCTCCTTCCCTTTCCCGCGGACGCCACCTCGACGTCGGGCGCATACGTACGTCTGACTTAGGTTTTTATGGAGAACCGACTAAATGACGGATATGAAGCCGACCTACGTCGACGTCGACCTGCCTCGGGATGTCGTGGAGGAGCTCGACGAAGCCGCGGAGGAGGAGGACATGACGAGGAGCAGCGTGACGACGGAGATGCTGGCGGAGTGGCTGGAGAACCAGGGCTACGAAAACTATATCTGACGACGCCGGATTGCCTCTGTCGTGGAGTTCCACTACGTCGACCTCAGGGCGTTCTGTTACGCCACCGAATCCAGAGAGAGGGTGGAGTCCGCGATGCGTTTCTTCCTTCCCGGGGACGCGGAGATAGAGGTCGAGGAGTCGGAGGGACACCACGGCGACGAGATACGGGTTCTGTCGACACGTCAGGACACCGCCGACGACGTCAGGTACGTCTTCGACCGCGTGCTGGAGGCGGGAGTCGACGAGGTACGTGACGAGATACAGGAACGGCTGGACGAGGACTGCAAGTTCCACCTCAGGCTGGACAAGCAGGCGGCGTTCGACGAGGAGGCAAGGTTCGGACGGGGTGTGCAGGTGAGCGCGAAGGTGGAGGCGTATCCCGCGAAGAGGGAGAACGCGCTCGAAGCCGTGGAACGAAGCCTGTTCGACGGCTGAAGCTTCTTTCGGCAGGCTCAGACTGCGTTCTCGGCGGCTGCGATGACGTCCTCGATGGTCTCGAGGGCGTCGACGGCGGCGGTCTTGTCGACCACCACGAGGGTCTCCGTGTAGCAGCTGGTTATGTCCACGATGTTTATCTCCTCGCTGGTGAACCTCGAGACTAGGTGGGCGAGGACCCCGGGTACCTCGACGATCTCGTCGGGTGACTCGACGGTGATACAGGTGAGGTCGGTCTTCTCC
>CAZXNG010000102.1:0-5153 GCA_964642065.1 uncultured Halobacteriales archaeon | reverse complement strand
ACTTCTCGGGGTGGAACTGCGTGCCGAAGACGTTGCCCTCGTCGTTGGCGACGATGGAGGGGAAGCGGGTGCCGTACTCCGTCTCCGTGACGGCGTGGTCGTCGTTCTCCAGTTCGGCGTAGTAGGAGTGGACGAAGTAGGCGTACTCCCCATCCACCCCGTCGACGAGCGGGTGGTCGCGGACGACGTCGAGGTCGTTCCAGCCCATGTGGGGGACCTTCACGTCACCGCGGAAGCGGACGTTCTGGCCCGGAATCAGGTCGAGGCCCCTGGCGTCGCCCTGGCCGGCGCGCTCGGCCTCCTCGCTCGACGAGAGCAGCATCTGCATCCCGAGGCAGATGCCGAACAGTGGTCGCCCCTCGTTCGCGGCGTCGGTGAGCGCGTCGCGGAACGGGCCGGCGTTCTCCATGCCGTCGCCGAACGCGCCGACGCCCGGCAGGACGATGCCGTCCGCGTCGTCGAGGGCTCTCGGGTCGTCGACGACGCTGACGCTTGCACCGGCGCGTTCGAGGCCGCGCGTGACGCTACGGAGATTCCCGAGGCCGTAGTCCACGACGACGACGGACGCCGTCGTCTGCTCGCTGGCCGTCGTGCTCATAGCGGTAGTAGCAGGCAGTCGCGCAAGTCGTTTTCCCTCCTGGCCCCGTCCGCCGGTTCCCGCCAATATCGCCGCCTCGACACCTATCTATGTATCACTCCGTGGATGGATAGAAGCATGTGTACACGTCCATGCAGCGTATAGAAAGGCTTTTCATCTGTCTGTCGAATGCCCAATTGGATTCCCATGGACCGACGCAAGTTCCTCAAAATGGCGGGTGCAGCCGGGGCAGCCGGGTTGACCGCTGGTTGTCTCGGACAGTTCGGTGAGCAGCCGTACAACGACGGCACGCTCCAGTTCCTGATGTCGCCGACGGAGCCCCAGGACCAGATGCGTGCGCAGTACACGCCGGTACAGGAGCGCCTCGACAGCCACATCGAGGAGGTCGACGAGGTCACCATCGACTACGCCTCCGACTACTCCGCGACGCTGGACGCGATGAACTCCGGCACCGCAGACGTCGCCGAGACCGGGCCGTTCGCGGCAGCGCTCGGCGTGAAGACGGACAAGGCGGACATCATCCTCCAGCGGAAGGCGTTCGGTGGCTGGACGTACCGCTCCGTCATCGTCACCAACGAGGACTCCGACATCGAGACCACCGAGGACCTCGAGGGGAAGGACGTCGCGTTCGCGGACGCGCTCTCCGCGTCCGGTTCGCTCTACCCGCTGTACATGATCAAGGAGGCGGGCATCTCGATTCCGGACTCGCCGGGCAGCGAGGCGGGCGCCGACTTCAACCCCAGCTGGTCCAGTCACGCCAGCGCCATCGAGGCGCTCAAGACCGGTCAGGCTGACGCGGCCGGCGTCGGCTACTTCATCGCAGCGGGCGACGAGAGCGAGTACGCAGAGGGCCTCCGCGAGGTCGACGTGAAGGACGACATTCCGCGCGCGCCGATAATCGTCAGCCCGGAGCTCTCCGACGACGAGAAGGACAAGATCGCCACGGCGTTCACCGAAGCCCCCGACGAGATGTACTACGGGGAGGACGGCGAGGAAGGCACCGAAGACGACATCTGGTTCAGCGGCGTGCGCAAGCGCGGCGTCGACACCTACCAGCCCGTCATCGACGTGGCCAACTCGCTGGGCTACGGTCAGGACGTCTTCGAGTCGTAGCGACGCTGGCTGCGAGCAGAAAACACAACACTTTGGCCTACCCAGGCCCATTTTATAATAGACTGAGAGAATGGCGACAGTAACCGCATCGGACGTCACCAAGGTCTACGGCGAGGATACGGTGGCGCTGAACGACGTTTCATTCGAGATTCCCGACGGGGAGTTCGTAGTTCTACTCGGCCCCTCGGGGGCTGGCAAGTCCACGCTCCTCCGGATCCTGAACGGGCTCACGACGCCCACCAGCGGGACGCTCTCGATCGGCGACGAGGAGGTCCAGGGCACGCGCTCGGACGTGGCGATGGTGTTCCAGATGCACTACCTCGTCGAATCGATGAGCGCCTACCGGAACTCCCTCACTGGCGCACTCAACCGCACCGAGACCATCGACAGCGTCCTCACGAACTACACGGAGGAGGACAAGGAGATGGCCCTGGAGGCCCTCGACACCGTCGGTCTGCTGGAGGAAGCCGACCAGCGCGCCGGCTCGATGTCCGGCGGGCAGCAACAGCGCGTCGGCATCGCGCGAGCGCTCACGCAGGACCCGGAACTCCTGCTGGCTGACGAACCGGTCGCGAGCCTCGACCCGAAGGCGGCCCAGGAAGTGATGCGCTACCTGAAGGTCGCGGCGGACGAGCGCGACCTGACGTCTATCGTCTCGCTCCACCAGGTCAACATCGCCCGCGAGTTCGGTGAACGGTTCATCGGACTCCGCGATGGCGAAGTCGTCTTCGACGGCGGGAAGGAGGACCTGACGATGGACGTCGTCGACGAGATCTACTACGGCGAGGATGGCGCCGAGTCCGGCGTCGAACATCTCGCGGAGAACTGACAATGGCGACGAGCAACATCCAACGAGTGAAGGAGCGAATCGAGCAGAAACAGCGCATCCGTCGGATTCTCGGCTTCGTCGGCCTCGTCGTCGTGCTCGGACTCACCGGCCTGGGCATGTGGTACGTCGGGTTCACGCTCGCGGAGTTCGTGCGTCAGTTCCCCGTCTGGCTCAACAGCGTCGCGCGATTCCTCTCTCCGGACTTCGTCGACCTCACGCTCGCGACGAAGAACCAGGGAATCAACGGACTGCAGGCCATCTGGTACACGGTGACCCATCCGGGAACCATGGTCGAGGCCGCGATGGCGACGGAGTCCAGCGGGAGCGTACTCGTGCCCGCCGCCATCACGACGGTCATCGTCGGGTTCACCGGCACCGTGCTCGGGTTCCCGCTCGCGCTCACCTTCGGCGTGCTCGGCTCCGAGCGCGTCACGCCGTTCCCGTTCAACTTCATCTTCCGCGGCGTGATGTCGACGATCCGGTCGGTGCCCGCCCTCGTCTGGGTGTTCATCTACATCGCGCTGTTCGGTATCTCCGAGAAGTCCGCGGTCATCGCCATCGCCACGGACACCATCGGGAACCTCGGGCGTCTGTTCACGGACGAACTCGAGGAGATCGACGACGGCCCCATCGAAGCCATCAGCTCGACGGGTGCCGCTCGCCCGCAGACGGTCATCTTCGGGATGCTGAGCCAGGTGTCGACGTCGTTCATCGCGTGGACGATGTACGTCCTCGAGATCAACACCCGCATCGCCATCTCCCTGGGTGTCGTCGGCGCGGGCGGCCTCGGCCAGTACATCAAGCTGAAACTCCAGTTCGGGAGCGCCGAGGCGTACGCGCAGGCCGCAGCGGGACTGCTCATCGTCGTTCTCATCGTCGTCAGCGTCGAACTCGTCTCCTCCCGGGTGCGTGCTCGACTGCGCCCCGGCGAGGACCAGGGGAAGTCCGTCGTGGACTCCCTCAGCGACCTCTTCGACGCGAACAAGTGGATCGGTCGCTCGGACGACAGTCAGTAGTCCTCTAGCTGGGACTGGTCGCCGTTCTCCCCCGCTATCGTCGCTGCCTTCGCTATCGTCTTCTCGAACGCTTCCTCCTGACTCCGGTCGTACAGCGTCGCCGCCGGATGCAGACAGATCAGGACGTTCCGCTCGGTGCCGCCGAGTTCGACGCGCTCGACGTCCCCCGTTTCCTTCGTCACGGCGACGTCCCGCCCGAGCAGGTGCTCGCCGGGCACCTTCCCGAGGGTGACGACGACGTCGGGGTCGACGAGGTCGATCTCGTGTTCGAGGTACGGCCGGCAGTTCGCCAGTTCCTCCGTCGTGGGGTCGCGGTTCTCCGGCGGCCGGCACCGCACGCAGTTCGTGATGCGGATGTCCTCGCGCGCCAGCCCGACCGTCTCGAGTTCGCTGTCGAGGACGCTGCCGCTCCGCCCGACGAACGGCTTCCCCTCCTCGTCCTCGTTCTTGCCGGGCGCCTCCCCGACGAACAGCACGTCCGCGTCCTCCGGGCCGTCGCCGTTGACGATCTGGGAGCGCGACTCCACGAGTTCCGGGCACTTCGTGCACTCGACCACCTCGAGTCCCTCCATCTGGTCCATGTCTGGGGAGACCACGTCCGCGCTGTTAAGCGTAGTTGTCAGCAGCACGCGCCGCCAGCCTGGCCACCCGCAGCGGCTCGGGCCGCCCGCCCTCGGGCGTGAACGCGCGAACCACTCCTTCCGGGTCGTCACAGCCGACGCTCCGCACGAACACACGCTCGTCGTTCACGTCGACGGGAACGCGCTCGGGTTGTCGCTCGTAGACTGCGAGTCGCCGCTCGCGTTCTTCTCCGTCGAACTCTCGCTCGATGGCGTCCGCGAGCCCGGGGCTCTCCTCGAAGGAGACCGAGAGCACCGGCCGCTCGACGCGCTCGCGGATCTCGTGGAGGTCGAGGACGTTGAACCACGCTGGGGCGATTCCCGAGACGAACACGTAGCGGACGTCCTCGCGGTCGAGTGCGTCGTAGAGGTCGCAGACCGCGCTGGTTGCATCCGTCCCGCCGACAGTACACGATTCGAAGGAGAAGCCGTCGACTACGCGGTCGGCTCTGACGACTGCCCCGGCGAGCGTCGAATTCTCGGCGCCGTGCGCGTAGGACTCCGCGACGCCGAGCGCTCGCGTGCCGGCTTTCACGGCGTCACTCGGTGGTCGTTCGGCGTCACGGCGTCACTCGCCCTTGATCTCCTGTAAGCGGTCGAGGAGTTCGTCGTTCGACGCGCCGATCTCGTAGTTCACGTCGCCAGCGTGCTCGCGGTCTGCAGTGTCGACACTCTCGTCTGCGTCGATGTCCTCGGAGTCTACGGACTGGCGCTCCTGTTCGCTCTCGTCGTAGCTTCCGAAGCCCATGCTGGGTTAGTGTACGCAGTTCTCCCCCAAAAATCGACCGCCGATTCCGCAGACGCGCCTCAAAAATCCGTGGCAGTAGCGCTCCGGACCACCCCCGGTTTTAGGGCCGTCTGGCGCGTGTACTGCGGTATGGACGTGAAAGTCGTGACCGAGGGCGCAGAGACGTTCACCTGCAACGCATTCCTCGCGCTCGGCGACAGTCCGACACTCGTGGACGCCGGCGCGTACG
>CAZXNG010000101.1:0-5153 GCA_964642065.1 uncultured Halobacteriales archaeon | reverse complement strand
CGTGTTCGTGGTCGGGTACCTCGTCCCGCCAGAACAGGCGGTCGAAGCTGTCGAGTAGCTCCGTCGGCGACCGCGGTAGCTTCGTGTTCGACAGCACGTTCTCCCCGTCGACCGAGCACTTCAATAGCTCAGTGGTCTCCACGAGGTTGTCCCGCACCCCTCGCCTGTTCCCGTCGACGGGGATCCGGCTCATGGTGTCGCGGAGATGTCTGTAGAAGCCCGGCAGGAACCTGAAGCCGTGTTCGCCTGGCAGGCCTTCTCCGTCCTCCGGGGCGGTACCCGGCGCTTCGAGGCTGCGGGCCTTCCCTCCGAAGGTGTCGCGTGCTTCGTGGACCTCGACGTCCAAACCCCTCTCTGCGAGCTCCTGAGCGGCGGTAAGCCCGCCGACGCCTCCACCGACGACGGCTACGGTGTCCTTCGTCATCCTCGGTCGAGACGGCTGCGCGGGGGAAAAGTGGTGCGCCGCTTCAGTTCGGCCATTCGACCGGAGTTGGTGTCGTAGGCTTCGGCGTCATAGAGGAGGTATCACGGTCTTCACCCGTCCATCCGCGTCACGGACCTTCACGGCGGAGCCTTCGAACAGGTCGACGTGGACCGCGGACGGCTCTACCTCGCGGTACTTCTTCTTGTGGAGCAGTACCCCAAGGTCGTCGAGACGGGAGTCCACGGTGGAGCTGTGTGCGTCGGGGGTGAGGTCGAGCGCGTCGCTGCTGACTACGACGTCGTGGCTGTCGTGGTCGTAGTCGAGCTCGACATCGTGGTCCTCGAAGCTGCAGAGGTAGACGGTGGAGCCGTCGGAGTCGACGGACTCGACCTCGAGGTCTGGCGAGCTGACGAAGCTCCTGAGAAGACCCATTTCCACGGAGTTACCGGTGGCGACACTTGACGGTTACGGGTTCCGACACGAGACGACTACGTTACGCCATGATTTATTAGTCGGGAGGGAGAAGGGACGGCCGGATGGTCGCGAACCTGATAATAGGTGCGCTCGGAGTCTTGCTCGGTATCTCGCTCGGAGTGAGCTACCTGATATACGTGCGGCTGAGACAGCTCCAGCAGGAGGTCGAGAGGATGAAGTCCGAGATGGAGGTCACGAACGACGAGCTCGACCAGATTGAGAACAGCCTGAAGTCGATGGACATCGAGTGAGGGTTCTATCCCGACGTCTTCTCGGACCGTCTCGGAGAAGGAGAGCGAGTCATTAGTTCTCGAACTGTCTCGGAGAAGGAGGCGGGGGGAGTAGTTCTACTGGTCCTTTATCTCGAACGCTATCTGGACCTCGGTCTGGAACTCGGGTTCGTCCGTCGTCGCCAGCTCGATTCCGCGCCCCTCGACCTCCACCCACTTCACGTTCTCCACGCTCTCCTGCGCCTGTTCGACCGCGTCGAGCGCGGCTTCTTCCCAGGACTCTGTGCTGGACCCTATGACCGTGATCTTCTTGAGTACCATCAGGTGCTCAAGAGACGCGCGCACCACTTAAGCGTGGGCGGTGGTGTCGCCGTCGCCGGAAGAACAGGGAGGCTCAGTCGTCGTAGACCTTGTCCAGCTGCTTCTGGACGCGCTCTCTCATGGCCTTCTCGCCGAGTCCGAATATCCGGATGGCCTCGTCGGTGTACTCCATCTTCTCGATGGGTAGACCGGTGTCTAGCTCCATCTCCATCACCATGTCGTCCTTGTACTTCTCTACGATGTCGACGCGGCTGAAGTGCGCGTTGAGCATCTCCGCAGCCTCCTCCTTGGTGTAGCTGTCGACCATGGCGTCCCAGTACTCGTCCTCGTCGGACTCCACCAGCGGTCTGATGCCCTCGCTGGTCTCGCGGAAGTACTCCGCGAGGTCGTCGCGGAACGCCTGCTCGGTCTCACCGTTCCCCTCGTAGCTGTTGTAGAAGACATCTACGTCGAGGAACTCCGCCTTGTGCTCGTCGAAGCTACCGTTCCCCGCGAGGGAGTAGTCGACGGCGACACCCATCTGATCCTGGAACCTCGCCTTCACCGTCGCCATCTCCTGCCTGATGTCGTCCCTCATCGCCGACTTTATCTTGTCACCCGGCAGGTTGACGTCGACGTCGAGAACGTTCACCGGGTCGAGCTCGTCGAGAGACCGTATCGCTACCGTGTGTACGAACTTGTCTAGCTTCTTCCTGACTGCTTCCTCGGTCATGAGACACCCCCGGTTAGGTGAGGAGTCGAGTACGTGTCCGCGCGCAGACGCCCTCTCTTGTGAATACGTCCCACACCGGCAATATTCCCCTGGATATCAAAAATCTATCGTTAGTTGACAAGGGTTTCCCCGTCACGTCGGAAACCTTGCCGGTTGACGACGACAGAAGCACGCCCCCCCCCCTCGTCCACCGTGCCGCCCTCTGACGACGTTCACACGTGATCCGGGCTTCCGTCCTCCAGGCCGCCGGTCAGGGTGTACAGCGCAGCCAGAAGACCGACTGCGGAGGCTGCGAACAGGCTCCAGTCCGACGACAGGAAGCCGAGGAACACAAGGTGACCGAATACGAACAGCGCGAGCGCGTGGAGCAGGGTGACGGCTGCGGAGCCGTACGAGGTAGCTCCAACATCGCGGCCGGCCTGTGCACCCACCTCCTCGACCGACCTTCCGAGCAGGTACAGCATCCAGGCGGCGAAGTAACGAGGCAGATAGGTGCGCGGTACGAGCAATACCGCGACCGCTGCAGCCACGAGCATAACGAGCATGAAGGCCCCTATCTCTAGCTGCCGCCTCAGCAACGAAGCCTCTGTCACGTCGACCCGGTGGTGCGCGTGGATTAAACCTCTACCGGCGACTGGATGATAGCAGTTCACCCGCCAGAGGACTCCAGGTATCCGATGACGCCGCGGGCGTCGCGCTTCAGCACCTCCTGTATCATCACGTTCGACGCCACCTCGTCGTAGCCTTCGACGACATCCTCCGCCGTCTCCTCGACATCGCCCGTCCTGCGCCATGATTCCTCGACGGCGTCCACCCAGTCCAAAAGCGCCTGCCTGTGTCTGTCGAGCGCTTCGACGCCGTCGGGGTTGACGCCGAAGTGTCCGTACAGCAGGCGCTCGGGTTCGAGGGCGCGGAACCGTTCGAGGCTCTCCAGCGTCCGGTCGAGGTCGAAGTCCGGCGGCGGAGTCGTCGGGTACTCGACGCCGTCCATGTACGCGCAGCCCTCGTCGACGACGAACAGGCTGTCGGTCTCGTGCTCGAAGAACGACACGTGATGGGGCGCGTGACCCGTCGCGTGCAGCGCCTCCAGCCGCAGTCCGTCGAGGTCGAATACCTCGCCGTCGTCGACCGAGTGGACGCGGTCCTCAGAGATGGTCTCGAAGGTTCCGTAGCTGTCGGCGAGCGCGCCCATCGCCTCCCGCATGCTGTCGACGAGCCGCTCCGCATTCGCGTCGTCCGTCAGGTACTCCACCGCGCGGGGATGCGCGTAGAACTCTGCGTTCGGCAGCTCGTCGGCGAGCGTGGAGACGCCGCCGGCGTGGTCGAGATGTACGTGGCTGACGAAGACGTGTTCGACGGCAGAGCGGTCGACGTCTATGGAGTCGAGGTAGCCGAGGACCTCGTCGACATCGGTGGACAAACCCGCGTCGACGACAGCGGGCTTGCCGGCGTCGAGGGCGAACGCCGCGGTGTACCCCTCCATACCCCACATACGGGTGTCGACAACGTGGACGCCGGGGGCAGCTTCCATGGCGGGAGTCAGTTTGTGCGTGGTCTTGAGGCTACTGGATGAATCGTATCTCAATCAACGGCTTTGAAGTACCGTACGCCGTCCTCTAGCTCTGACGTCGCGCGTCCCTGTTGTTCGAGGTAGCCGAGGGCGCCGGCGTCGTCGAATATCCGGTTGCGGAAGTCGTCCTGTCCGTCGGAGTGCTGGAGGGTGACGTCGAAGGTGGTGGCGCGCCCCAGTTCGTCGAGGGTGTCGGCGACGCGTTCGACGAGCCGGTCGAGGCTGTCCTCCGCCTGGTCGACGGCGGCGTCGAGGTCGGTGAAGGTTGGGCCGTGTCCGGGGTAGACCTGGTCGACGTCCCGCTCGCGGAGGCGGTCGAACGCGGTGTAGTAGGCGTCGACGGCGTCGTACATGCCTTCGCGGAAGCCGACGTCGTAGATGATGGAGCGGAAGCTCTCGGCGACTGCGTCGCCGGCGAACAGCGCGCGGTCGTCTCCCTCGTCGAACTCGAAGCAGAGGTGCTGGTGCTGGTGTCCCGGCGTATGCACGGTGTCGAACTCGACGTCGGCGGCGGTGAAGCTCTCGCCGGGCGAAAGCTCGACGTCGACGTCCTCGGGGACGACGTGCTCGCGGTTCTCTCGTACTACGTCAAGGGAGCCTTGGACAGCCTGTTCGAGGAGTTCGCCGCGGAACCCCGCCTCCTGTATCTTCCGTCGGGTCTCTTCGACGCGTTCTTCGCCGTCGTCGAGGTAGTAGCTCACGTCCTCGTGGGCGTACAGCGTCGCCTCCGTGAACAGGTCGACGCCGCCGACGTGGTCTAGGTGGGGATGCGTGAGCAGGAGGTGGTCGACGTCCTCGGGCGCGTAGCCCCTGCGTTCGAGGTTCTCGACGAGGTCTTCGCGGCCGTCCTCGGTGCCGACGCCCGCGTCGACGGCGACGAGTTCCTCGGCCTTCAGGAGGTAGACGGAGACCTCCTGTGGAGGCCACTCCATCCAGAGTTCCAGTCGTTCTACGGAGGGTTTCACTAGCCGGTCGGAGTACGTGCGGTGTTTTACGGGTTGTGGAACGGCGTCGAACTCTGGAGTGGTTTTTCGAGAGTGGCGTAGTTCGAGGAGTTTAGGGTCTGGCGACGGTGTCCTCGTGTCTGTACGGTCGAGCCGGCTGTTCTTCTCCGTGCTGCAGCCTGCCGACGCGGCTCCAGTCCGTCTCGTCGAGCGCTACTACCTCGGTGTCGGAGACTACGTACATGGTGTCGTCGACGTAGGCCGCGCGCTTCGCCCGGCTGACGTTGACCGCGCGCTCCATCTCGAGGCCGTCACTGTAGCTGAAGACGTAGCCTCCCTTGCTTCCCGGGAGGAAGAAGACATCGTGTCGTGGGTCCTCGAGGAACGCACGGTGGTTGCCGACGGCTGCGCTGCTCCACTCGTCGAGGACGTAGTCGTCCTCGATGGTGGGGTCGGTGGGCGTGGAGACGTCGAAGAC
>CAZXNG010000100.1:1337-5198 GCA_964642065.1 uncultured Halobacteriales archaeon | reverse complement strand
GTAGACGAGGCCGGGGAACTGCTCGGGGTCGTAGTCCGCGCCCTCCATGTCCAGCGTGACCTTCTCGAGGTCGAGCTCCTGCCCTATAGCCGTCGACGCGACGACGTTCTCTATCTCTATCGTGTCCTTGGGGTCGGATGCGCTCATCTGTGCTTTAAACTGTATATATAAGCGTATATAAAGCTTCATTAAAACAGCCGGACTACCCACCGTCGGTGCATCTCGCGGAGCTCAAGGGCCCACACTACGACCTCGCCGTCGAGGAGCTGCGGAGCGTCGGCGACGGGGTCGAACGCCTCGACGGCGTCGCACTGTGCCGCGAGCTGGAGGTCACGCGCCATCTCGGGATGACCCACCGGGTCTCCGAGGTTCTGGCGCGCGCGGAACCCCGGCTGGACTCCGTCGTCGAGGCCGCGGAGGAGATGGAGCCGCTCCCCGGAGGCAGCGTCCGCGTGCGCGCAGCCATGGACGCTGAGGATATAGACACCGAGGAGGTTGAAAGACGCGTCGGGGAGGTGCTCCATCGCCGTGGCCACCCGGTCGACCTGGACGCGCCGAACCACGACGTCCGCGTAATATCCACCGGAGACACCGCCTTCGTCTGCCTGCTGGAGACCGAGACCGAGGGTTTCGAGGGCCGCGCCCCCACGGAGAAGCCGTTCTTCAAGCCCGGAAGCATGTCGCCGCAGCTCGCGCGCACGCTGTCGAACGTCGCCGGAGGATACGGCGGTTCGACGTTGCTCGACCCCACCTGCGGCACCGGCGGCATGCTCGTCGAGGCCGCGGTGGCCGGCGCGGACGTCGTCGGCGGAGACGTCGCCCGCGAGATGGTGGAGGGTGCGCGCGTCAACCTCGGGGAGTACGTCGACGTCGAACCCTCGTTGTACGTCGGTGACGCAGCGGAGCTGCCGCTGAAGGACGGCTCCGTCGACTGCGCGGTCACCGACCTGCCGTACGGACGAGCCTCGAAGGTCGGGTCTACGTCGCTGGACCGGCTGCGTCGGGACGTCCTCGGGGAGCTACGGCGGGTCGTCCGCGGACGCGTGGTCGCCGTCGCGGACGAGGACATCGAGGAGGTGTGTCGCGACGCCGGGTTCGACGTCGTAGCAGGGCACAGGCTCCGCGTACACAGGTCGCTGGACAGACACGTGCACGTGCTCGAAGGCAGCTGACAGCAGGTACCGCGAGCCTCAGTCCCGTTTCTCTACGAACCGGTATATCTCGTCCTCGTCGTCGCCGAGCACGAACGCGCCGACCTCGACTCCGCCGCCGGTGTCGACGTACATCTCCGCGAACAGGTCGTCGTCGCCCCCGCGCTCGTGGACGAGCCGTGCCTCGAAGTCCGTCTCCGTACCCTTGAGCTCGAGGTCGTAGCTGCCGTCGAACCCCGTCCGCAGGCGGAACAGCCAGGTCTGGACGTCGCGCTTCGTCGCGCCGGAGAACGAGCGCTCCTTCGCGGCTTCCTCGAAGGCTTCTGCGTCGTCGACGAGCCCCATCAGATGGTCTCCATCGACGTCCTCATACCTCCTCCACCACGTAGTCGTCCTCCGCGCGTTCCGCGTAGTAACAGACGCGGGAACCTTCGACGACCCCCATGCCGAGCCGGAAAGACGTCACCCAGCCGTCGCGGTACGCCCTGACGACGTGTTCGACGTCGCCGAACTCGTCGGTTATCTCGCAGACGGGGTCGCCGCTGCGGACGAGCTCGCCGGGCTCCACGGACTTCCGCATCAGGCCGGCGGTCGGCGACTCGATGCTGGTGCGGCGGACGGGGAAGCCCCGCGAGAGGTCGGGGATTCCTCGGACATCCTCGAAGTCGTCGTCGAGCATTCCGAGCTCCCTCATCACGTTCCTGCAGCCGGCGACGGCGGCGTCGACTACCTCGCGTTCGACGATGTAGTCGCTGCCGAGCTCCGCGGTGAACGCGGGTACGCGGCCGACGTTGACGCAGGCGCCAGTCAGCGACCTGTGGAGGCTCTCGTCGAGCGTGCGCTCCATTCCGGAGCCCAGCACCTTCGTGAATCCGAAGGCGTCCGCCATCGCCCTGCTCTCGCGGGCGACGCGCTCGGCTTCGTCGCGGTCGCCCTGCGCGACCACACGGTCGAGTATGGAGAAAGGTACGCTTCCGACGTTGGAGCAGTGGAGGTCGACGAGGGCGTCCGCGGAGTCCCGTACGTGGCTGAAGACCCTCTCGTTGACGACCTCCTGCGTCGTGCTCCAGTCGCCGGAGCCCTGGAAGTCGGGGAAGAGGCGGTTGGGGTCGCGGGCGTCGTACTCGGACTCCCTGGTGGAGCTCCGGAGGCCGCTGGGGTTCAGGGTGACCACGCCGACGACGGTGCCCTGCAGGCGCTCCGCGAGCTCCTGCGTCAGCACCCGATGGAGCACGGGGATTCCGGCGACCTCGTTTCCGTGTAGGTTCGCCGTCAGCCAGAGAGTCGGGCCGTCGCCGCCGCTCGCAATCATCACCGGAGCGCGTTCCATGCCTCCGGTGGGGAAAGACACGAGGTCGAGGTAGCCCTTCGACAGCTCTCCGTCTACCGCCTCTGCTGATCCGACTCGCATCTATCTTACCTTAGACTCGCATCGTGTCGTCGCTGCCGCACTGGGGGCACTCCTGGAAGTCCTGGTTGGGGTCGTCCTGGAACTCGTGGCTACAGACGTTGCATCTGAAGAAGACGGCGTTTTGGTTGACACCACGCGCTCCCCTCGGGCCTTCGTCGGAGTCGTCGTTCCTTCTGCCTCTCATACCTCTACAGTAGAACCCTGAGCCCTAAAACGTACCGGGGAGGCCTGGAAGGGCTACGAGGCCTCGGAGAGCTTCCTGAGCTGGTCGGGTCTGCCGACCACGTAGACCCTGTCGCCTTCGACGAACGCGCGGTCGGGGTCCGGCACGGCTTCGACCTCGCCGTCTCGGGCCTCCACAGCGACGACCGGCAGACCCAGCGAGGCGGGGGAGGCTCCGGAGAGCACGCCGTCCGCCGACACATCGACGACGGCCATCGTCTCGTCCGCCGCTCTCAGCATCGCCGCTAGCTCCTTCTCCGCGCTCTTCTCAGACGGCAGCGTGACCAGCCTGTACTCCTCGGAGCCCGAGAGCTCGTCTGCCGCGTCTTCGTCGACCGCGACCGTCACGACGTCGTCGGCGGCGCCCCGTAGCTCGCCGGAGGCCGCGCGCTCCATGCCTTCCTCGTTCTCTCTCCAAAGCTGGACGACGTCGCCAGGTGTGGCTGCGTAGGCGGGGTCGGCGTGTACGGCGACAGCGTACGTCCCAGGACCGAGCGTGGGGCCGATGCCGGAGACCCGGCTGCCGAGCCCCAGGAACTCGACCTCTCCGTCGGCGTCGAGCTCGAGGTCGACGTAGCCGACGTCGAACTCGTCCTTCAGCCTCGCGACGACGCGGTCCCGTAGCTCGTCGACCGTGAGGCCGCGTGGGAAGACGAGCTCCTGGCCTGCGACCGCGCTTTCCACCCCGGGGTCGACGGGGTCGTAGCCGGGTATCTCCTCCACCTCGTCCGGCAGCTGGACGCGGATGCTGCGGCCCGCCGACCTGACGAAGGACGCGACGTCGCCGTCGACTCCCACGTGCTTGAGCGTGCCGACCTCGACCGCGAGCCTGTCCCCGATGCGTCCGCCGTACACCGATGTGGCTACGCCGGCGGCGAGCGAGCCCACGTTGACCGCGGCGACCTCCGGCTGCGTCAACGTCGTCTCACCCTGGACGTAGTGGCCGAGGCCGCCTGTCATGTTCAGCCAGACGGCGATGGCACCGAGCCCGACGAGGACGTTCAACGCCTCGGGGCTCCGCTGCCGAGAGTACAGGCGATGGAGCACGGAGACGCCGGAGGCCACCACTCCTGCGGC
>CAZXNG010000100.1:0-1237 GCA_964642065.1 uncultured Halobacteriales archaeon | reverse complement strand
CGCAGCAGCGACACGAGCTCGAACTCCCTTCGGCTGCCGCGGGACAGCACGGCGACGCGTTCCGGCGTCGACTCCAGCAGCTCAGTCGCGGCCTCCTTCTTCACAGCCACCGTCATCCTGCCTTCTCCCCCCGTCGTCCTCGGCTTCGCCTCTTCAGATATAGACGGAGATGCCTCGTCCTCGACGTCGGACTTCCCGGCTTCCCTGGCGCCGGCCACCACCGGTTCCTCCGAGTCGTCCCCCGAGCTGGCGCTTACGACGGTGGCTTCGACGTCCTCGCCCTCGCTCCATATCCTGACCTCGTCGCCTCGGGCGAGTCCTGTGGGGACGAGGGTGGGGAACGACACCGCTCGCTGTCCCTGCGGCACCCTTCGCGACAGTCCCCCGAGGTCGGGTGCGGCGGCGACGTGTGCGCCTCCGCTCTCGTCTATCCTGACGGAGACGTCCGACAGGTCGAACTCGTGGACGAGCTCCTCGCCGAACCGGCGTTCGAGCTCGTCGACCGAGAGCTCCGACGAGAACCTCCAGTTTCCTTCCTTTATCTGCCGGCGGACGTCGTCTCCGAGCGGCGGGTATCCCTCGACGTCCTCCACCTCGCCGACGACCTGTAGCTCGACGTTGCCGAACCGTCCGATGCGGTCGACGACGTCCGACGACAGTCTGTTGGTCTTCAGCGTCTTCAGCGTCACCCGGCGTGGGAACTCCGCACCCATCTTGTCGCCCTTGCTGTGGCAGTACATCGCTATCATCATCACCACGAGGAGGGCGGCCAGCGGGGTCACGCCTTGGACGTCGAGCAGCCCCATCAGTCCCCCCTGGACTCCGGCGAGCGCGACCGCGAGCACCATGGTACCGAACGCGGGAACGGTGACGTCGGTGAAGTACTTGAAGACGAACGCGAGGCTCCACGACACGACCCCCGGAAGGATGCCGGTGACGACCCCGAGGTAGACGCCGAGCAGGAGCTCCTCCAGCAAAGCCATCTTGACCTCAGTTACCGCGCCAGCGTGAAATCCCTTGCCCCTCGTCCGCCCGCGACCCGTCAGTCGTTCACGATACGGGAGCCCGAGGTCGGAAGGTACCTCCTGACCTCGTCCACTCCGGCGAGCCTTCGGGCGACGTCGCCGTGCTCCTCCCTCCACCTCCGGTAGACGCGGTCGGCGACGTCCTCCGGCCGGTACCTCCCGGGCTCGACCTCGACGTAGTGCGGGGTCTGCGCCTCCACCGCGTCGGGCGG
>CAZXNG010000099.1:0-5203 GCA_964642065.1 uncultured Halobacteriales archaeon | reverse complement strand
AACATGGAGATGGAGGAGATAGACGACGAGGAAGCCGCCCGCGAGCGCGCCCGGGAGCTCGCCGAAAGACGTGCCCCGGGCCTGCTCGAGGAGTACAGGGAGATGGGGCCGTCGCCACTTAAGCAGCAGGCGCGGGAGCAGCGACGGGCGCTCGAATCCGAGCTAGAGAGCCGCGGCCTCGACGTCGAAACCTACGACGGCATGCAGTACACCGAACCCTTCGTCGAGGACGCCTTGAGGGAGGCGCGCGACGACGGCGCCGACGAGCTGGTCGCCCTTCCCGTCTACCCGCTGTGCGGACGCACTACGACCGAGGAGTCGCTGGAGATGACCGTGGACGCCCTCTCGGAGATGGACTGGAGCCCCGACTACCACGAGGTGTCGGGCTGGCACGAGCACCCCGATTACGTCGAGCTACGCACCGAGAACGTACGGGAGTTCGTCGACGACCGCGGCCTGTCCCTTGGCGACGACACCGAGCTCCTGTTCAGCGCGCACGGGACACCGGTGAAGTACTTGGAGGGCGGCAGCCGGTACCAGGAGTACGTCGAGGAGTTCTGCGAGTGGATGGCCGACCGGCTCGACGTCGACAGCTACCATCTGGGTTACCAGAACCACTCGAACCGCGACGTCGACTGGACGCAGCCGGAGACGGAGGACGTCGTCGAGGACGTCGAAGCCCCCAACGTCGTCGTCGAACCCCTCTCCTTCATGCGGGAGCAGAGCGAGACCCTCAGCGAGCTCGACATCGAGCTACGGGAGGAGTGCGAGGACCTCGGTGTCGAGCTACACCGCGTTCCGATACCTCACGGCCACATCGACTTCCCCGCCGTTCTGGCCGACCTGGTGGAGCCCTTCGTCGGAGAGGTCGAACCAGGGGATGTAGGCATGGGGGAGTGCAGATGCAGGGATACCGGGCGTACCTACTGCTACCGGCCTCGCAGCTGACGGCCGGGTATCGTCGGTTGACCCGCGTCTTCACCGCCCAGGTTCGGATAAAGACTTAAATGCTGGTTCGGCGTGTTTCTCTCAACCGGAGTGATGCAGGTAGAGACAGCCTACCATGGGCTCGCAGTGAACGTGAGCGCACACCCCGGCTTCCTAGCCACGTTAGCTGCGACGCTTGCCCTGCTGTTGATCTCGATTTACACCTTCAGCTACATACGACGGAACGAGCTCGACCGCGTGTTCCTGTGGCTCTTCGTCACGCTAGTCGTCGGACTTTGGTGGAGCGGAACTCAGGCCATCAAGCTCGCTGTCGAGTCCGAGTCCGCTACCGTGCTGATGCATCAGATCCAGCACCCCGCGATAGCCATTCTACCCCTCGCTTGGCTGTGCTTCACACTAGTCTACACCGACCACGGGAAGCACGTCAACCCGAGGTCGGTGGCCATCCTGGGGGCACCGGGGGCGGTAGCTCTCGTGCTCGGAGCCACGAACTTCAGATACCACGACCTCGCGTGGTCGGGGTACACCTTCATCGAAGACGGAGCTATCACCACCATCAACCCGGACTTCGGCCCCGCCATGGTGGCCTACCTGGCGTACGGGTACGTGCTGGTGCTCGCCGGCGTCTACTACTTCTCCAAGATGATGCTGGAGTCCGATGCCGTCTACCGGGGTCAGGCGGCGGCGATAACCATCGGCGTGCTCACACCTCTCGTCTTGAACTTCCTGTACCTAACAGACTTGGTGTTCACCCAGGATCCGACCGCGATAGGGTTCAGCGTCTCGGTTCTCTGCCTCTCGTTCGCTATATACAGGTACAGGATGCTCGACCTCCTCCCCGTCGCGAGGGACTCTGTCATCGAAGGCATGCAGGACCCTTACCTCGTTCTCGACCCGGAGGGAAGGGTTATAGACGCTAACCCCGCGGCCAGGGAGATCTTCGAACAGGAACACCCCGTAGGAGCACCGCTCGACGCCATCGCACCGGAGCTCGCCGCCGCCTTGCAGCAGGATGACGACGAGATACAGGTGGAACACAGCTACTACACCCTGTCTCAGGACGAGATTCCGACGCATCAGGAGGGCAGGTCCGGAACCCTGGTTTTCCTCAGGGACATAACGGAAGCCCGTCGCGTCGAGAAGAGGTTCCAGCACCTGATTGAGAACTCCAGCGACCTGATAACCATCCTAGACGGAGACGGCATCGTCCGATACACCAGCCCGTCCTCCAGCCACATCACCGGCTATCCCCCGGACGAGGTAGAGGGCCTGTACCTCTTCGAGGAGGCCGTTCACCCGGCGGACCGAGACGACCTGAGGGATGCGTTCGAGGACCTCCTAGACCGACCCGGAGACCGGGTCACCGTCGAACACCGCGTCGCCAGCAGGGAGGATGGCTGGATATACCTGGAGTCGGTCGCACACAACCTCATCGAAAACCCCTACGTCGAAGGCGTCGTCGTCAACAGCCGCGACGTCACGCAGCGGAGACGACGAGAGAACGAGTTAGAGCGCGCGAACCAGAGGCTCGACCGGTTCGCCTCAGTCGTAACCCACGACCTGAGGAACCCCTTGACGGTCGCGGAGGGTTACCTTGACCTAGCCTTGGAGGAAGATGAAGACGAGCACCTCGAGAAGGTCGAAGACGCCCACAGCCGTATGAACGACCTCATCGACGACGTCCTGTCGATGGCCAGGCAGAGCGAGGTGGAGCCAGAGGACGTCGACCTAGACGAAGCCGCACGTAGAGCATGGGCAACCGTCGACACCGGCGACGCCGACCTCGAGGTCGATGGCGAACTCACCTTGAGGGCTGACGAAGACAGCCTAATCCGGGCTCTGGAGAACCTCTACAGGAACTCTCTGGAGCACGCCGACGACGGCGTCGAGGTGACCGTTGGAGCGGACGGAGACCGGTTCTACGTGGAGGACGACGGTCCAGGCTTCGACGAACCTGAAATAATCTTCGACGAATCCGACGGATACGATGGACTTGGACTATGGATAGTTGACGACATAGCTAGGGCTCATGACTGGGAGGTACTCGCGGAGAACGATGACGGTGCACGCGTCGAGTTCAGACTGTAGACAGCCGTCGAACCTACTGCGCAAGCAGGAACGAACCGTACTCCTCGAACACCAGTGCCTCCATCTCGTCGCGGGCGCGCTCCACGAGCTCGGGTTCGTCGGAGGCTTTGTTGAACGCGAGCACTCCGCCGTCGGCGAGGACGTCGCGCGCCTCGTCGTAGTCGGCGAGGTACTGGCTCGGCGAGGTGTCGACGAAGACGATGTCGAACTCGTCGTCGAGCCCGGGGACGACGTCGCGGCTGTCGCCGACGACGACATCGGCGTGTTCGTCCAGTCCTGCTTCCTCGAGGTGCTGGCGCGCACCTCGTGCGTTGGACTCGTCTATCTCGACCGCGGTGAGCTTGCCGCCGCCGTTGTCGGCGACGCCCTGAGCGAGGTAGAGGCTGGTGGTGCCCTCGTACGCGCCGAGCTCGAGGCAGCGTTCCGCTCCCGACGCGCGGACGACGGAGTACAGGAGGGCGTCGACGGGGCGTGACGTCACCTTGCCGGGGTTGGCTTCCGCTATCCGCTGCACTATCTTCCTCAGGCGTTCGTTCTCCTCCGCGAAGTACATGCACCGAGGTTGTCCTGCGCCGTGGAAATAGGTTGCTACCTCCGTTCAACACGACGACGTCTCGGCTACCGGTTCCTTCGCCGCCACCTCGGCACCAGCCCGAGTCCTTCGGCGTCGTAGGGCGACGCCCAGTAGACGGCGACCGCGGCGAGCTGGAGCACGAGGTAGAGAGCTATCCACGGCGACACCAGGTACGACAGCGCCGCCAGCAGGAGCACCACCGAGGCCTCGGAGACGTACCTGTCTTCGGCTCCCTGGCCACGACCCGTCAACCTCTCGACGACGCTCACTACGCCGAGCACGAGGTGGAACGGCAGCAGGAAGACGAGGTACGCCAGGGTGAACGCCGCGGAACCCAGCGCGCTGGCTGGCGTCGACCGTTCTCCGACGTACCGTTCGTGGGCGTCGACCGCCTCCTTCTCGGTGCTGAACCACTCGGCTTCCTCGACCTCGGCTCCCTCCTCATCGATGTAGCTGTCGTCGTCTTCGCTGTAGACCGCCCATCGAGTGCGTTCGCCGAGGGGTTCGCGCTCCTGATGCGTGAGCGTCCACCTTCGGCCGAGCTTCCGGCCGAGTATCGAGCTGCCCCAGCCGCGGTCCTCCGCCTCTATCGCTTCCTCGTCCTCGCTCTCCCTCTCTATCTTCCTGTGCTTGAGGTGTCGGGCGAACGCCTTCCTCGCCTCGTCGCTGTTCTCGAAGTAGTAGGGTTCGGGGACGGCGCTGCCCTGGCCGTCGACGTACTCGACGTTCGTCTCTCCGTCCCCCCCGTCTTCGACGCCCTCCTCCGGCTCGGGCGGTTCCGCCGGCGCCTCTTCGACCTCCCCCACCGCCTCCTTCATCCTCGGGTCCGTGCTCCCCGTCTCGTCGTCCGCGGCGTCCTCGGGCTCCCGCGCCTCGCGGACGATGTAGAACTCCCAGTCAGGCGTCCGGTACATCTCCCAGCCGAGACGGAGTTCGTCGACGAGCGTGTGTTTCTCCTGCTGCATCCCGGGCTCGTGCCGTCGCTCTGCGTCCGCCGTCGGCGTCCTCATCTCCATCAAGCGCTCGTAAGCCTCCCTCACTCGGCTGTACTCCTCCTCGCTGCCGCCCTCCGCGTCGGGGTGGGTCTCCTCCGCCCGCCTGCGGTACGCCTCCTTTATCTCCTCGACGTCCGCGTCTTCGTCGACCTTGAGGACGTCGTAGGGGTCGTCGTGAGGGTCCACTTTTGACGGCAGGAGGCCGGCGGGGTATTTAGTTCCGGCGGCGTACCGCGCTCCTTTTGACCTACCCCCGGCATCGTTACATCATGACCGACGAATACAGGACCGAGGAGGACTCGATGGGCGAGGTACAGGTTCCCGCGGACGCGCTGTACGGCGCCCAGACCCAGCGCGCCGTCGACAACTTCCCCGTCAGCGACGAGACCTTCGGCCTACGTTTCGTCCGCGCCATCGGCGTCGTCAAACGTAGCGCGGCGGAGGCGAACCGCGACCTCGGCCTGCTGGACGACGAGACCGCTGACGCCATCGTCGAAGCGGCGACGGAGGTCGTGGAGGGGGAACACGACGACGAGTTCCCCGTCGACGTCTTCCAGACCGGCAGCGGCACCTCGACGAACATGAACGCCAACGAGGT
>CAZXNG010000098.1:5115-5210 GCA_964642065.1 uncultured Halobacteriales archaeon | reverse complement strand
GGCCCCGTCGCACCCGCCTGTATCAGTGCGGACCGCGACGTATCGTCGACCTCGACCACCGAGTCCATCCTCCCGAGGTCGAGCGACACCACGCC
>CAZXNG010000098.1:0-5105 GCA_964642065.1 uncultured Halobacteriales archaeon | reverse complement strand
GACGCCCTCGACGAAATCGTCGATGCGTGTGTAGACCGTGGCGTAGTGGCCGCCTGCGCGAGTAGCTATCCAGCCGCCGAGCGTAGAGTACTCGTAGCTCTGTGGATAGTGCCTGAGATGCAGGCCGTGGTCCTTGAGCTGCTCGTTGAGCTCCGGCCCCGTCGCACCCGCCTGTATCAGCGCGGACCGCGACGTCTCGTCCACTTCGACCACCTCGTCCATCCTCCGGAGGTCGAGCGACACAACGCCCGTGTAGCCGTCGCCGTCGCACTCGACGCCTCCGACGACGCTTGTGCCGCCTCCGTACGGTACGACCGCGACGCCGTTCTCCGAAGCCCAGTCCAGCAGCTTTCGGACGTCGTCTTCGTCCCGCGGCCGTGCGACGACGTCGGGGGCTGGGTCGAACTCTCCGTGGAAACCACGCACGAGGTCGCGGTATCCGCGGCCGTACGTGTGTCTCATCCGTGCTTCGTCCGTCGAGCTGCAGAACTCCATGGGTGCTTCGACTTCCGCAGCCGGAACCGACACCTCGTCCATCGGAGTCGGCTCCAGCAGGCTCCGCTCGGGGAAGCCGAGGAACGCCTCCGCCATCTCCGCCAGCTGCCTCCGGCGGTCGTCGTCCGGCATCTTGCTCTCGGCACCCCATCCCCAGTGGCTGAGAGGTTCGTGTGAAGGCAACTCGTCCTAAGTTCCACGACCCGTTCCAAATAAACTTCGCCGTCACCGGGGTTCCATGGATTTACCTCCGTTCGCGACGAAACCCGGGTATGAAGCTGTTCACGAGGAACGTCTTCCTCGCGACCCTCGGGTTCGCGGTTTTGAACGCGGGTAAGGCGACCGTCGTCGGGTATCCGCCGCCCACCGATGTGGAGACCTTCCTACCCTACTACCCCACGTTGTTCGCGCTCTCGCTGGTGTACGCGTGGGCGTTCAAGTACGTCTGGCTGAAGCTCGACGAGAAGTTCGAGGAAGACGCTGAGGTGTACGAGCCGCGGGAGTGGACGGAAGAGGACTGACCACTCTTCGTCAGATCATGCTCTCTTGCTCGAACCAGTCGAGGGTCTCCTTCACACCTTCGCGGTAGTCGGGGTACTCGAACTCGAAGCCCGTGTCGACGAGCTTCTGGTTGTCGACCCAGTAGTTGCCCTTCAGGTAGAACAGGCTGTCCTTCTCCACGATGGGCTCCATGCCGGCGGCGTGGAACGCACGCTCTATCAGGGGGACGACGACGTCGAGGTTGCTGAGGCTCTTGTAGGTGCGTTCGCCGACAGGGAGGCCTACGATTGTCTGGTCGGCGAGGCCGGCGGTGTACCTCATCACCTGTTTCATAGTGTAGCCCTGGTGGTCTACGACGTTGTAGGCCTCCCCTGGTTCGCCGTGGTCCTCGAGGTAGGCGGCGGCGCGTACGATGTCCCGGACGTGTACCAGCGCGAACTTGTGGTCGATGTACAGCGGGTAGAACTTCAGCCAGCCGCGAGCGATAGCGAGGAAGACCTGACCGGCCGCGTACGTGCTGCCGGGACCATAGATGGGCACCGGACGGATGGCCTTGACGTTGACGCCGTTGTCCCGATGTATCTTCATCATCGCCTTCTCCTGCAGCCACTTCGACAGATCGTAGTTCGACTTCGGGTTCTTCGGATGGTCCTCGGTGACTGGCAGGAGATCCTCCTGCGGCGTCCCGTAGACCCCGCTGGTGCTCCAGTGGACGACCTTCTCGACGCCTTCGTCGACGATGGCGTCACAGAGGTTCTTCGTGCCGTCGACGTTGACGCGTTCGAAGACCGACCAGTCGAGCTGGCTGCTGTAGCTGAACAGCGCCGCCGTGTGGAACACTACCTCGACGTCCTCGACGGCCTCGCGTACCTCGTCGGGTTTCGTGAGGTCGGCGGCGACGAAGTCGACGTCATCGTTCAAACCCGAGGTGTCCGCGGTGCGGAGGTCGGTGCCCGTGACGTCGTACCCCGTCTCCTCAAGCTCGTTACAGAGCTTCGTGCCTACGAAACCTCCTGCACCGGTGACGAGAGCCCGTCTGCCGCCCCCCTCAGACATACGAGGCCCTCCGGTCACACACCAAGGAACAACACATTCTGACCTGCATCATACCACACGGATGTGGGGGGCTGCCAAAAAACTAACCCAGTACTCCCGTGGACGGCTACACCACGGATGCGAGAGCGACGGCGGCTACGGCTCCGGACGCCGTCGCAGCGAGGTTGACCGTCTCGTTGGTCAGCAACCTGCCTTCGAGCGTCGCTCCGAGCAACGAGTCGACGTTGCATCCCAGTAGACCAGCGGCAGCCGCTACCACGGCTAGAGACGGAGTCAGAAGACCGAGCACGAGCGCGAGAGCCGCTACCGCGACGCTGGCCACGAGCGCCACCAACTCGCCGACCGCGGACACGCCTCCGTCGTCCCCTGGCTCCACGGGCTCCATGTCGGTTATCAGCTTCGGGTCTCCGTGAACCACCCCTATCTCGCTCGACGCGGTGTCGGCGGCGGCCGTCGCTACGGACGCGACGAACGCGGTCTCCACCAGCGGGAGGGACTCCCAACCCCATCCCGAGACGAACGCGAACGCTACGGCGGCGACGAAAGCCACGGAGCCGTTCGCAGCGACGTTGGCTACACCCCGTGGACCGTCGTGGCCGTACCCCATCTCCCGCTTCCGGTCGGCGCGGTACCGCGTCGAGAGGCTGCCGAGGACTACGAACGAGCCAAGCACGACGAACCAACCGAAGCCACCCGAGACCACCAGGGTGAACGTGAGGAGCACGCCGGCGGCGGCGCCCGCCAGCGTCATCACCTCCGCCCGATACGCGGCGGCTCCGAAGGCCAGGGTCACGGCCGCCGCAGTCGCCACGTCCCAGACTCCAGCCTCTACGGGGGCCGTGACGGCGAACACCGCAGCGGCTCCGGCGGCGAGCACGCTCCATCCCACGTCGAACTCCATCGCCCGAACAGTGCCGGCGGCGTAGACGCAGGACGCGACGACGAGCGCGGCCGTGGCCGCATCCGCCTCGAGGGAGAGCACCGCCGCCAGGGACACCGCACCTCCTCCGGCGAGGTAGGCGCCAGCGCTCGTTCCATCGTCCTCGTACAGGCTCCAGGAGGCTCTGGAGACGACCTCTGCCGCGGCGACGGAGAGGACGGCCGCGGTCAAAACCCACGATGGAACGGATGTCGCGAACACCATGACGGCTACCGCCGCCGCCGACACAGCCGCCCGAACCACTCCCTGGCTCGAAACCCCGCGGCCGAATCCGTAGGTCGCCGCACCCACCGGAAGCAGTAGGGTGAGCGGGTCTACCTGTGTTGCTCCGGCCGCGACCCCGAAGGCACCGAGCAACGCGAGAGGGACGTAGCCGCGGCCCGAGTTACGCATGATAACATGGTTTATTAAAGTAAGCTCACTTTACTATGTCGATGGAACACCGGACGTCCCTCGACCACGTGCTGTTCTCCGTCGACGAGGAGGAGTACGCCCGCCGCTCCCTGGAGCACGTGAGACGTCTCGCGGAGTGGCTGTCGGACTTCGGCGTGTCCTCCGTAACCGTAGACGTCAGAGGCGGGTCGACGCCGGAAGAGTCTACGACCTGCGGAGACGTCGACTGCCGGGTACGGTCGAGAGAGGGACGGAAGGAGCTCGTGGGAGCCATCCGGGCGCTCGCCGTCGAAGCAGCGGAAGGTCGGCTGGAGCCGGAGGCTCTGGAGGGGTCCGACGTCGAACGTCGTCTCCCCGGCGACAGCGACGTCGACCTGATGGTGAAGACCGGCGAACAGAGGCTCGTGGACTCCGCGATATACGGTACGGTATACAGCGAAGTCAGGTTCGTGGACTCGTGGACGGATCTCGACAGGGAGGAGGTCGCGGACCTCGTCGAGGACTTCGAGGAGACGGAACGAAGGTACGGGAGATAGAACCCGTTAGAAGCCGACTTCCACGTAGCCGTATTTCCTCGTTCCGTCAGCTCAGAATCTCCTTCCTTCTCCTATACCCGAGAGAGGCGGCCGCTATCAGCAGGGGTCCTATGAGGGCGATGGCCAGCATCACCAGGAAGAGCAGCAGGCTCAGGGCGTCCCTGGGCGGGAAGGCGTTCACGAGAGCGACGCCGAACACGTAAGTCAACAGGAGTCCCAGCGCCCCGAGCACGCCGTACTTCAGAATGTTCGACGTAGAGGTCATCTGGACCGAGCCACACTCGTCACATCTGTCGTCGTCGACGTGCACTGGCGCACCGCATTCGTCGCACTCCAGCATACCCTCCTCCGATACAGCTGCCGACCCTTCTCCTCCGCCCGACTTCTGCTCTTCACCAACTTCTCTCGCATCCCCGGTCGAACCGCCCGTGGCTTCGTCGACGTCGTTCATCGCCGGCAATTGACCGCCGGAGCTAATAAATATTCAGGGGTACCGGTCGAGGAGCGAGTCTCGAACGTAGCGCAGCAGGTGTTAAGGAGTAGCCCTTCATCGCTCGCAACGTGACTCACGTGGCCTCCTGGAGCGGGGGAAAGGACTCCGCGCTCGCCGTAGCAGAAGCCGACGCCGAGGTAGAGGAGTCCTCGTCACCGTGGGGGAGGAAGGCAGGACCAGCATGCACGGGCTTCGCGTCGAAGCCGTGGAGGCACAGGCGGAAGCCATGGGGGTCGAACTGAACAGGGTGGAGGTTCCGGAGGATGACGGATACGGCGAGAGGATGGAGGAAGTGACGTCGGAGTACCGTCGCCGCGGATTCACCACCGTGGTCTTCGGTGACGTCCACCTCGAAGACGTACGGAGCTACCGAGAGCAGAACCTCGGGGACGTCGGTGGACACTGGCCGATATGGGGCATAGACACAGATGTTCTCGCGGCCCGTGCGGCGGAGGACCTCTCCGCTGTCGTCGTCTGCGCGCCGGAGCGCCACTCGGACCTCGTCGGAGAGGAGTACACCACCGGCTTCGTCGAGGACCTTCCGGACGACGTTGACCCGCTCGGCGAGAACGGCGAGTTCCACACCTACGTCTACGACGCGCCGTTCTTCGACGAACCCGTCGAATACGAGCTCGGCCGACGTGTCGAGAGGACGCTAATGGACGGGAGCACCTACCACTACGTCGACGTA
>CAZXNG010000097.1:0-5258 GCA_964642065.1 uncultured Halobacteriales archaeon | reverse complement strand
ACGGGCACCGACGAGTGGACCATCGACAGGATGCTGAACATCCTCGTCTACATGCTGAAGGAACGCGGCTGCACGCTCGCGGAGGTCGAGTTCAGCTACCCAGACCGCACCGCGGTGAAACCCGACCTCTCGACGGACGGGAAGACAGTGGAGCACGACAGGATAGAGGGTCTGCTGGGCGTGGAGCTCGACGAGTTCGACGTAGTCGACTTCCTCCGGCAGAGCGGCCTCGACGCCGAACCCCGGGAGTCCGACGACGGAGCAGTCTACGACGTCACGGTGCCGCCGTACCGCACCGACGTTATGCACCCCGTCGACCTCGTCGACGACGTCGGCCGCGCCTACGGCTTCAACTCGATGGAGCCCCGGTACCCCGACGTGTCCACCGTCGGCGACCTCACGGAGTCCACGCGGCTGGAGAACGCAGTCCGACGCCAGCTGGTCGGACTCGGGTTCCAGGACCTCCTGAACTTCGTGCTCACCAGCCCCGAGAAGGAGTACACCGCCGCGGGGTTCGACGACGATGGCCGCGGCGTCCACATCGAGAACCCATACAGCGAGGAGTACGAGATGATGCGCCGACGCCTCATGCCCTCCATCTACGAGGTCCTCGGGAACAACACCCATCGGGAGTACCCGCAGAACCTCTGCGAGATAGGCGTCGTCGCACTCCAGGACCCCGACTCGGAGACCGGGGTTAGGGAGGGGACCCACGTAGCCGGCGTGGTCTGTGGGCCCGACGCCGGGTACGAGGAGGCGAAGAGCTGCCTCCGGTCGCTGGTCGAGGACTTCGACTGCGAGCTGGAGACGCGGGCAGAGGAGGCTCCGTCATTCGTGCCGGGTCGCGCCGCGTCCGTCGAGATCGACGGCGAGGAAGTAGGCGTGATAGGAGAGGTGCATCCGCGGGTGCTGGAGGAGCACGAGGTATTGCAGCCCGCCGCCGCGTTCGAGCTGGAGATAGACGCGCTGAGGTAGAATGGATATAGCGGAAGCACTCGCGGAGGCCGTCGTCGACGACGTCGAACGCAGGGGCGCGGACTGCGCCGCCTGCGGATGCACCGACCTCGACGTCGACGTCTGGGGCGTCGGAGACGGCCTGAACGGCGAGGAAGCCCGTGCCGCCGTCGTCTGCACGGACTGCGGAGCCCGGCTCAACGTACGGGTGACCGAGCGGCTGCTGGAGGAGGCGAGGGAGAAGACGCGGTAGCCGGGCAGAGCGACGCCGATAGAAGAGCCTCTTACCGGTTTCACTCTTTTTATTAAGGTTCCACGCCTCTGTAGGGCTATGGCCGAGGAAGAACCCGACCGAGGATTCGCCACGGACAGCGTACACGCAGGACAGGAGCCCGACCCCGCGACGAATGCCCGGGCACCGCCGATCTACCAGACGACGTCGTACGTCTTCGACGACACCGACCACGCCGCCGACCTGTTCGGACTGCAGGAGCTTGGCAACATCTACAGCCGGATAATGAACCCGACCAACGCCGTCCTCGAAAAGAGGGTGGCGGAGCTTGAGGGCGGAGTCGCCGCGCTCGCGACCTCCAGCGGCATGGCGGCGCTCGACCTCGCGACCTTCGTCCTCGCGTCCAGCGGCGACAACGTGGTGACGTCGTCTTCGCTGTACGGCGGAACCTACACCTACTTCACACACAGCGCACCCCGCCGCGGCATCGACGCGAACTTCGTCGACAGCACCGACTACGAAGGGTACGAGGACGCCATCGGCGAAGACACCGCGTACGTCCACCTCGAGACCATCGGCAACCCCGCGCTCGACGTCGTCGACATCGAACGGGTGGCGGAGATAGCGCACGACAACGACGCCCCCCTGCTGGTGGACAACACGTTCGCGACGCCCTACCTCTGCAACCCGCTGGAGCACGGAGCCGACCTCGTCTGGCACTCGACGACGAAGTGGATGCACGGCGCAGGCACCACCATCGGCGGCGTGCTCGTCGACGGCGGCAGCTTCCCCTGGGAGGACGGCGACTACCCCGAGATCACGGAGGACAACCCCGCGTACCACGGCATCAACTTCCGCGAGGCATTCGGCGACGCGGCGTTCGCGTTCGCCGCCCGCACCCGCGGGCTGCGCGACCTCGGCAACCAGCAGGCGCCGTTTGACGCCTGGAACACCGTGCAGAAGCTCGAGACGCTGCCTCTCCGGATGGAGAAGCACGCGTCGAACGCCCACGAGGTCGCCGAACACCTCGAAGACCACCCCGAGGTCGCGTGGGTGAACTACCCGGGGCTCGAGAGCCATCCCACGCACGACAACGCGAAGGAGTACCTCGACGGCGGCTACGGAGGGATGATAACCTTCGGACTTGAAGGCGGCTACGATGCCGCGGAGTCGTTCTGCAACGAGGTCGAACTCGCGTCTCTGCTGGCGAACGTCGGCGACGCCAAGACCCTCGTCATCCATCCCGCGTCTACGACGCATCAGCAGCTGACGGAGGAGGAGCAGGAGTCGAGCGGCGTCACCTCCGACCTCGTCCGGATGTCCATCGGCATCGAGGACGTGGAGGACATAATCGCGGACATCGACCAGGCCATCGACGCCTCCACCTGAACGAGATGGAGGTCGAGAAGGAGCCGGTGGGAGAGTTCGAGTTCGAGTGCGGGGAGAGCGTCGAGCTCGAGGTAGCCTACGAGTCCTACGGAGAGTACACCGGAGACAACGCGGTGCTCGTCTGCCACGCCCTAACCGGCAGCCAGCACGTCGCCGGCCGCGGAGAGGACAAGGGCACCAGCGGACAGGCGGCCGCATGGTGGGACGACGTAGTAGGCCGCGGCAAGGCCATCGACACCAACGAGTGGTTCGTCGTATGCGTCAACGTGCCGGGCTCCTGCTACGGCACCACGGGGCCGGCGAGCGAGAACCCGGAGACCGGCGAACCCTACGGCCCCGACTACCCGCCCGTCACGGTCTCCGACTGGACGCGGGCGCAGCGCCTCCTGCTCGAGATAATCGGGGTCGACGAGCTACACGCCGTCGTCGGCGGCAGCGTCGGCGGGATGAACGTGCTGGAGTGGGCGAAGCTCTACCCCGACTTCGTCCGGAAGCTCGCGCCCGTCGCAACGGCGCCGCGGCTCGACAGCCAGTGTCTCGCGCTCGACGCCGTCGCCCGACGCGCCATCCTCTCCGACCCCGACTTCCAGGGAGGCAGGTACTACGGCGACGACCAGCCGGACGAGGGACTGGCGCTGGCTCGTCAGATAGGCCACATCATGTACCTGTCGAAGGACTCGATGGAGGACAAGTTCGGCCGGAGGGCGGCGCGGAAGGACCCCAGCGAAGACGCCCACGTCTCCAGCGACCCGACGTCGAGGTACTTCCCCTACCGCGAGGTCGAATCCTACCTCGACTACCAGGCGGAGCGGTTCATCCCACGGTTCGACGCCAACAGCTACCTGTACCTCATGAGGGCGATGGACGAGTACGACCTCTCGGAGGGGTACGACGACGACGCCGACGCGCTCGCGGCTTACAGCGGCGAGGCGCTCGTGGTGTCGTTCACCGGCGACTGGCACTTCACCGTCGAGCAGTCGGAGGAAGTCGTCGACTCCTTCGAGGAAGCAGGCGTCGACGTCGAACACCACGTCGTCGAGAGCAGCTACGGCCACGACGCCTTCCTCGTAGAACCCGAGAAGGTGGGGCCGCCGCTGAAGGAGTTCCTCGACGACGGCCGAGAATAGATACATCGCAGCTCGCCGGAGCTACGGCATGCGTACGTCTTGCGGACGTCCGCCTCTACATGACAACCCTTATCTTCTCCTCTAGCAAGGGTTGATAACAACGATGCGAAGGACAGCCATACTGCTAGCCGTGCTCGCCCTGTCGCTGGCGTTGACGGGCGTCGCGGCAGCCCAGGACGAGGTGGAACCGAACGTCGAAGCCAACCCGCAGGTCACCATAGGTGACAACGTCACCGTCGACGACGCCGACGTCGACGGAGACGGCTACCTCGTGATACACGAGGACCCCGATGGGGAGAACTACACAGAGGACACCGTGCTCGGCGTCACCGAGCTAGAGGAGGGAGAGAACGACGACGTCGTCGTCGAGCTCGACGAACAGCTCGAGGAACGCCAGCTCCTGCACGCCGTGCTATACTTCGGCGGCGACGAGTTCGAGTTCGAAGACGCCTCGATAGTCGAACGCGAGACCGACGAGGGATTCGAGGAGATGGAGGACGACTTCTACGTCGTAGTCGGTGACCCCGACCACGAGCGACTCGGAGACACCTACCAGAGTCTCGCGGAGAACCTCCAGCAGCGACACGACTTCCAGCAGCAGCTGTCCGACCTCGAGGACAGGCTGGAGGAGCTTGAGGAGAGCGACGACGAAGACGTAGAGCAGAGCAAGGAGGACCTTCAGGACCAGATAGACGAGCTCGAGACCGACATCGACGACCTCGACACCCAGATAAACAACACCACGACGCTGGTGAACGACATCCTCGAAGCCGAACAGGAGCTCGAGAACCGGAGCGACGACAACGGAGGAGACAACGGTGGAGGAGACGGTGACGGAGCCGAGGGACTGCCCGGCTTCACCGGCTTCGTGGCGATGCTGTCGCTGGTCGCGTTCGCGTTCCTCGCACGCCGCGAGAGCTGACGCCTCCTCTCTTCCGCTATCCCTTTACCCCTCGCCCGATAGGTACCAGTAGATGAACGTAGAGGTCGCCGGCGTCGAACTCGACGAGCCGACCCTGCTAGCGAGCGGCATCCTTGGCTCCACGGGCGCGTCCTTGGAACGTGTGCTCGACGCCGGCGCCGGAGGCGTGGTCACCAAGAGCGTGGGGCCGGAACCCCGTGAAGGACATCCGGGCCCCAACGTCTTCACCGAGGAAGGATACGCCCTCAACGCCGTCGGACTCTCCAACCCCTCGGATGCGTACACCGACGAGGTCGAGGACGTCGACGGCACCGTCGTAGTCAGCGTCTTCGGCGGCACCGCGGAGGAGTTCGCGGAGCTCGCGGGGACGTTCTCACCTTACGCCGACGCCGTCGAGCTCAACGTCTCGTGTCCCCACGCCGAAGGGTACGGCACCGACATCGGTGCCGACCCCGAGCTCACGTACGACGTCACCGCGGCGGCCGTCGAAGCCGCCGACGTACCCGTCTGGACGAAGCTCACTCCGAACGTGACGGACGTCGTAGAGATAGGTCGGGCGGCGGAGGACGCCGGCGCATCGGCCGTCACCGCCGTCAACACGCTGGCTGCGATGGCGATAGACGTCGAGTCCGCG
>CAZXNG010000096.1:0-5288 GCA_964642065.1 uncultured Halobacteriales archaeon | reverse complement strand
TGCCGGCGTCGAAGCTCGAACGCGACGAGGTCGAGGAGGTCAGCGGACAGCGCGGAGTCCCCGTCCTGGTCGACCCCGAGCACGGGGTCGAGGGGATGCCGGAGAGCACCGACATCGTCGAGTACCTCGAGGAGACTTATGGCGGGTAAGGTAGTGCGATGAACGAGACTCAGTACGACTGCTGATCAGTTTAACCGGACTTCTCCTTGTACATCTCGTCGACCTCCTCGGATTCGTCGACGTCCTCGAGCTCCCCGATCTCGATGAGCACCGTGTTCTCGATGGAGTCCCTGTCGGAGCTGTCGACGAGGTAGATGCTGCGCGTGCGGGTGACGTCGCTTATGTTGCTCATCAGCCGCGCGCGCTTCCTCGCGGCGGACTCCGACTCGCCCGCGCCCGTGAGTACCGCGTCCGGTACCTCGGGCGCGCTGTCGGCGACGGCGCGGAAAGGAGCGCCCTCCGTCGGATGTACCTCGAAGCCGGTGCGCTGAAGTGCGTCCAGCATCTCGCGCTCGTCCTCGTCGAGCCGGTCCTCGGCAGACTCCACCTCCTCGTCGAACTCCTTGAGGACGCCGACTGGGTCGAGGAGGTCGCGGTCGAACACCTCCTCCAGCTCGAGCGCGACGTCGATGGTGGCGTCCATGCCGTCTTCCCACTTCGACACCGACCGGCGGCTGACGCCGAGCTCGTTCGCCACCTGTCCGAGGCTCATGCCCTCCTCCCGACGCGCCTGGCTCAGCAGGTCGCCGTCGAGGCTGACGTACAGTCCGCCGCGCGCCATGTAGGCGTACGGCGGCACTCCCTCGACGAAGTAGTCGTGCGCGGTCTCGACGTTGAACGCCGGTACTCCGCGCCGGAGGTATAGGACGCCGTCCTCCAGCTCCCTGTCGCGGGTCTTCTCACCGACGACGACGGCACTCGCGTCGAGATGGCTCGACAGCATCTTGAGGTCGGCGACGGTGTCGGCGTCGAGACCGTCGACGTTCACCAGAACCTTCACGAAGAGGACGAGCGGGCCGCGTCGGGCGACGACATCGAAGCTCTTCGGCCGTATGTTCAGGGTGTCGCTGACCTCGAAGTCGGCGTGCTCCAGGGTCTGGACCACGTCGTCCACGAGGTTCTCACGCATCCTGTTTTATATATGTCCGCTCCTTCACTTAACGGTTTCTCCGAGCATGCATCGGGATTCAGCAAACGAGACGGGCCGCGGACTCCACAGTCGCCTTCTCTCAGCGGCCGTACTCCCCCGCCATATCTCGGTACCTGTCGGCCTCGATGAAGTCGTCGAACTCGTCGAAACCCACGGTCGAGGCGGCGCTGGCTTCGCCGTCCTCCGCGAGCGCACCGTAGGCCTCGCGAGCGCCGTACGTCGCCGCCAGCGTCGCCGCCAGCGGGTAGACGACGACGTCGAATCCAAGCTCCTCGACCTCCTGGTACGAGAGGTACGGGGTCTTGCTTCCCTGTATCATGTTCGCGAACGACGGAGCGTCGAACGCCGACGCGACGCGCTCGAGCTCCTCGCGGCTCTCCGGCGCCTCGACGAAGACGACGTCTGCGCCCGCGTCCTCGTACCGGCGGCCACGCTCTATGGCTTCTTCGAGTCCGAGTGGTTCGCGGGCGTCGGTGCGAGCGATGACCACGAGGTCCCGGTCGCGGTCGTCGCGCTCGTCCGCGGCCGCGCGTATCCGCGACGCGTGCTCCTCCGCCGGCACCACGCGTTTCTCGTCCATGTGGCCGCATCGCTTCGGCCACTCCTGATCCTCCAGAATGACTCCGGCGACGCCTGCGTCCATCATCTCGCCGACGGTGCGGCGGACGTTGACGGCGTTGCCGTACCCCGTGTCGGCGTCGGCGACGAGCGGTACGTCGACGGCCTTCACTATGTGTCGGACGTGTTCGACGTTCCCCGTGAGGTCGAGGAAGCCGAGGTCCGGCAGGCCGTACCGTGACGCCGAGATGCTGAACCCCGAGGTGAAGACGCAGTCGAAGCCCTGGTGCTCCGCGAGCTTCGCCGTGAGGGCATCGTAGGCGCCCGGCAGCACGGTTATGTCGTCGGACTCGATGTCTGTCCGGAGATTCGCTGCCTTGTCTTCCATGAACTTGGTTCCGAAGGCGGGGAGTTAGAGTGCTTCGGAAGACGTCAACGCAGGTGCTCGCAGTCGGCCGCCGACACTATGCGTTCGCCGTCGTCGGTGTCGACGACGAGCGCGCCGGTGTCGTCTATGTCGTCGGCGACACCCCAGAACACCTCGTCGGGCGTCTCGATACGTACCTCGCGGCCGAGGGTGCCGCTGCGTCGACGCCACTCGTCGAGGACTTCGTCTCGGGGACCAACGAGAAGGCGTTCGAGTTCGCGGAAGACGGCGGCGGTGAGCGCGGCGCGGTCGACGTCTCGGCCTATCTCCTCTGCGACCGAGGTGGCGTCCTCGACGTCGGGTTTAGCGTTCGCGTTCAGTCCGACGCCGACGACCGCGTGGTGAACGGATTCGCTGTCGGCTTCGAGCTCGACGAGGACCCCGCAGACCTTCCTTTCGTCGACGAGTACGTCGTTCGGCCACTTGATCTCCGCGTCGACGCCGAGGTCTTCGAGCGCCCGGGCGACGGCGACGGACGCGGCGAGCGTGATGACCGACGCTTCGCGGGGCGAGAGGTCTGGGCGGAGGACGCAGCTCGCCCAGACGCCGCCTTCGGGGCTCTCCCACTCGCGGCCGCGTCGGCCCTTCCCACCGGTCTGTCGGTCGGCCACGACGAGGTAGCCGTGGAGGGCGTCGTCGCGCGCCGCATCCGCCGCGACCGCGTTCGTCGACGCGACGGCGTCGTGGTGCTCGAGGTCGTTCCCTATCTCCCCCGAGTCGAGGTGGTAGGCTACGGCGAGGCCGCCGCTGTCGGGCACCGACCGGAGACTGTATCCGTCGCCGTTGGACTCGACGTCGAAGCCCTCGTCGCGAAGCTTCTCCACGTGCTTCCAGACTGCGTTCCGCGACACCTCGTACCTCTCCGCCAGCTCCTGTCCCGACACCGTGTCTCCGTCACGGAGTTCGTCGAGAACGTCTCTCGCGTCCATCTCTACTCTTCTCCTGGTTCTACAGGTCGTCCTTCCCGCCGACGAGCCGCTTCAGCATCTTCGGAGCGCGAGAGGCCATGCCGACGACGCCGCTGGAGTACAGGAACTCGATGCCGTCTCCCATGGTCTCGACGTAGTCGTCCTCGTAGGGGAACCACCAGGTTGTCTCGGGGCGGGTGGAGTTCGGGATGGTGTCGCCCTTGCCCTTGTTTATGTGCTTCAGCCTGGTCACCTCGTCGATGCCCCATCTTCCGTGGGTGCGGCCGTGTCCGCTCTCCTTGAAGCCACCCCACGGTGTCTCGTTGACGCCGTAGGTGTATCCGTGGTCGTTGACGACGACGGTTCCGGCTTCTATCCGTCGGGCGACGCGTTCGCCGCGGCCGACATCGCGTGTCCAAACGCTCGCGGACAGCCCGTACTTGCTGTCGTTGGCTTTCTCGACGGCTTCGTCCTCGTCGTCGACGCTGACTATGGGGAGCACGGGTCCGAAGGTCTCCTCCTCTATCACTGGCATGTCGTGGGTGACGTCTTCGAGCACCGTGGGGGCGTAGAAGTGGCCTTCGCGGTCGAGGCGTTCGCCGCCGGTGAGCACGGTGGCGCCCATCTCGACCGAGCGTTCGACCTGGCCGTCTATCTCGTCGACGGCGTCCTCGCTGATGAGGGGGCCTACGTCGACGTCCTCGCTGCTTCCGTCGCCTATCCGGAGGTTCTCGGTCTTCCGGACTAGCTCGTCGCGTACGTCGTCGTAGATGGACTCGTCGATGTACAGCCGTTTGACTGCGACGCATGTCTGTCCGCAGTTGCTGAACCTGCTCCAGAGCACGCCGTCGGTGGTGAGGTCGACGTTGGCGTCCTCGAGCACTACTGCGGGGTCGCTGCCACCGAGCTCCATCGTCGTCGGCAGGCCGCGTTCGCGCGCCCGGTCCTCTATCCTGTTGCCGACCTCCTCGCTGCCGGTGAACGTCAGCTGGTCGACGTCGCCTTCCACGATGGCGTCCCCGACCACGCTCCCGCTGCCGGGGCAGACCGTGAAGACATCCTCAGGTACTCCGGCGTCCTCGAGCAGCTCCTCGAGCTTCAGCGCAGTCAGAGTGGTCTCGCTGGCGGGCTTGAGTACGACTGCGTTGCCCGCGTACAGCGCGTACATCACCTGGCTTCCGGGGATGCCGAAGGGGTAGTTCCACGGCGATATCATGCCGACGACGCCGAGGGGTTCGCGGACGAGCTTGCTCCTGCGGTCGCGTACGAGCGTGTTGTCGAGCTTGAGCTTCTCCTCCAGCAGCTTCGTCCCTTGGTTCTCCAGGTACTGTACTGCGTCGATGACGGGGATGAGGTCGGCGACCATGGCTTCGCCGAGCGGCTTCCCGGTCTCGTCGGCGATGATCTGGGCGACGTCTTCGCGGCTGCGGACGAGGTGGTCCTTGAAGACCTCGAGCACGTCGAGCCTGTGTTTCGGTCCGGCGTCCGCCCATCCCTCCTGGGCGTCTCGGGCGGCTGCGATTGCGTCGTCGACGTCGTCTCTGCTGTAGGCATCTACCTCGTCGTTGACCTCGAGGGAGGCGGGGTTGACGGAGACTATCTTACCTTCGTCGGATGTCATAGGCTACCGGTGTCGGGCGCGGAAAGTAAGGATTTGGGTGGAGTCGCGGGCGTTCGACGCGCGGACGTGCCGAGTTCAGCCGACGAGGAACGACTTGTACTTGTTGAAGACCGCTCTCCGCGCCACCATCTCGAGGTGGCTGTACGCTCCGGCGGCGACGTTCCTTCCGCCTGCGTCCAGCCATCGGTCCGGTAGCTTCGCCCGCTTCCGTGGATAGACCGCGGGGTCGAGGTGGCTCCAGACCGCGGTGTAGTCCACGGAAGACGCGGGTTCGCCGGTGTTCAGCGTGCGTATGAAGTCGCTGGACGGCTCCATGTCCCTCGCACCGGAGGAGAACGGCACGAGCTTGGTGAGGCGTGTGCCCTGGTGCGGGGTGCTGAGGGTCACGAGGCGGTCGACGTAGCCGTCGCCGCCCATCTGCTCGACGTACCACCGGGTGTCGAGGCCTCCCATCGAGTGCGCGACCACGTTTACCTCCTCTCCCGTCTGCTCGTGGATTGACTCGACGGCTTCGCCGACCTCCTCCGCGTACTCCCGCGGGCTTCCCACCGTGGTTCCCGGCAGGCTGCCGACGCTGACGGTCTCCACGTGGTCGAGGCCCGCCGACTCCAGGTTGCGCTTCAG
>CAZXNG010000095.1:0-5303 GCA_964642065.1 uncultured Halobacteriales archaeon | reverse complement strand
GTCGGAGGGCGCGGTCAGCCGACGAGACGTCGTCGAGGCGGAGACCGCAGAAGAGCGCGAGCACCGCGCGGTGCTGGCGGTCAACGTCGACGTCCTCGACGACGCCCGGGAGTACGCGGACGAGGCGCTCGTCGAGATATACGAGGCCGACGTCATCTACCGACTGGTGGAGGAGTACGAGGAGTGGTGCACGGAGCTGGAGCGCGAGCAGACGCAGAAGGTGATGGAGTCCGTCTCCCTGCCGTCGAGGTTCAGCATCCTGTACGACCACGTCTTCCGGCAGTCCGACCCCGCCGTCGTCGGCGTCGAGATAGAGGCGGGGGTTCTGGAGAAGAACGTCGCCGTAGAGCTCGACGGCGACCGCGTCGGAGTCGTCAAGGGCATCCAGAGGCAGGGCGAGGACGTCGACAGCGCGGAGACAGGCGAACAGGTCTCGGTCGCGGTCGACGGCCCCACCGTCGGACGTCAGATAGACGAGGGCGACACCCTGTACACCGTCCTACCGGAGAAACACGCCCAGGTGCTGGAGCAGGAGCTGTACGACGATCTCGACAGCGACGTCCGGGAGGCGCTCGACGAGTACCTGGAGATCAAGCGGAACGCCGACCCGTTCTGGGCGAAGTAGATTACCCATTATAGTTGATTTCGTGGGATAAACACTAAGTCGCTCCCACTCCTATATGTAAAACAGGTATGACGGAGATCGAGACGGACTCCCGCGGCCGCGCGACCATACCCAAGGAGGTCAGGGAGCGTTACGGCACCCGATACAGGCTCGTGGAGCTCCGAGACTGTGTGAAGCTAGTCCCTATTCCGGACGACCCCGTCGAATCTCTACGTGAAGCAGCTGGCGAGGACCTCCGCGACGCGTCTATGGAAGAGCTTCTGGACGCCGCACATAAGGAAGGCAGGCGACAGGCCGAGGAAGATGTACGCTGACACGGACTTCTGGCTGGCCCTGCTGAAAGACGAAGACTGGCTCGGCGGAAGAGCCGAGGAGCTTCTAGTGGAACATCGGGGGGAGTTAGAGGTCTCGCTAGCAACCTTCGTCGAACTGTTCCTCGTCGAAGAACGGTACGAGTTCGACCGTACCCGAGCCGTCACCAGCGTCCTCGAACTCGCGGACTACCCAGGTGACCCCGACGTGCTATATCAGGCGTCGGAATACCGCGACGACGGCCTGAACACCTTCGATGCCTTCCACGCGGCACTGGCCGGGGACCGAATCCTGTCGAGCGATGGCGAGTTCGACTCCATCGGTATCGAAAGAGTGGCTCTGGAGCCAGAGGAGTAGATAGCGCAGTTCACGCCCTGTACACCACCCACAGCGCTGCTATGCCGCCGACCGCCACCACGATCCAGTAGCTCGTCAGCCGGTAGACCGTGGTGACGGCTAACGCCTCGCTCGCCGTCATCGCAGCCATCAACGTCAGTATGACGACGAGGGTGCCTTCGATGGCTCCGAGTCCTCCGGGCAACGGGGTGAAGCTCGTGACCACGGTGACGGGGACGGCGAAAGCGACCAGCAGGAGCGACACCGGGAGGTCGAGCGCGAGGCCGCTGAAGTACAGCGGGAGCGCGAACAGTATCCAGCCTACGTAGGCCGCCGCCAGCGCGTACAGCAGCGCTCGCGGCTCCTCCGCGACCTTCTCCATGGAGGTGTTCAGCCGGTCTATCCGCTTCGCTACGCCCTCCGCAGTCAGGCGGTCGGTCCTACGCTCCAGCGGTCTGACGGCGTCGACGGCGTAGCCCTCCAGCCGGCGGCGGTTCCTCCAGACGACTACGACGGCGACCGGCATCAGCACGGCGAGCGCGAGCAGGAGGGCGGCGGAGGACTCCAGGGTGTCGGGGAGGCTCGCCCGGAAGACGAGGTAGGCGATGCCGACCGCGGCCGCGGTGAAGAACGGCAGCAGCCGGAGGACGTCCGCTATCAGGACGCTTGCGAGGCTCTCCTCGTAGCTCGCCTCGGTGTCCCGCGAGAGGACGTAGGCGACGAAGGGTTCGCCGCCCGCCTGACCCATCGGAGTGACGTAGTTGGCGAACGAGGCTGCGTAGAACGTCACCACCAGCCGGAGGTATCCGACCTCTATCCCCATCGCCGACAGTATCTCCCTCCACATCACCGCCCACAGCGCGAGACACAGGAGGGTGGAGAGGCACGCTGCCGCGATCCAGCCGAGGTGGCTCTCACGCAGCCTCTCCACGGTGGTCTCCCATCCGACGGCGACGCCGAGCAGGTATATCACCGCGATGGCGACGGCGAACGCCGCGACGAGCTTCGCGGTCCGTCGACGGTCGAAGGAGACGCCCTCGGCGGCGTCGCTCACGACACCCTCCCCATCGTGTCATCCACCCGACTTCGCCACGTGATACCACTCTCCGTCCCACGTCAGGTAGTACTCGAGCAACGCCTTCAACGTCAGTACCCCGTGCCCCAGGTAGACGAGGGGAGCGAGCGCGAGCGCGAGGGACGGCCTGCCCACCCGGCCGTCACGCATGTCCTTCAGCCAGACGACGCCCACAGTCGCCGTCATCACCAGGTAGGGAGTGAGGAAGCCCGAGAGCGTTCCGGAGGCCGCGAGCATGCCGGCGTGGACGGCGACGAGCACGAGGCAGATGCCGACCGCGAGCGCGCCGAAGGCACGGGCGAGAGACGTCAGCTTCCGAGCGTCGACCGAGCCGCCACCGTTAACCGTCTCGTTCACCCGGTTGTGGAACACCTGAAGCTGGCCGATACGCCACCGTTTCCGCTGCCCCCAGAGGTCGCGGAACGTGTGCGGAGCCTCCATCGTGTTCGTACACCGACGGTCGTTGACGACTTCGAGCCCCTCGCGGTGGACGGCGTGCGAGAACTCGATGTCCTCCGTCAGTACGTCGCGGAAGCCGCCGACCTCCTCCAGCGCGTCACGCGTGAACGCGGTGGAGGCGCTCTGGCAGTCCGTGAACCCGAAGTGCTCGACGAAGTTGTAGGCGGAGCCGACGGCGGCGCGCTCGCAGTACGCGAGCGTCTCCACGACTCCGGTCGGTCGAGGCACCCGTCTGCCCTGGAACACGTCGGCGTCTCCTGTCAGCTCCGACATGGCGCGGGGAAGGAACTCGGGGGAGACACGTTCCTCGACGTCGAAGACCGCGAAGTAACAGTCGTCGCTCCAATCTACGGCGTAGTTGATGGCGCCGGCCTTCGACCCCGCGTAGCCGTTCACGAGACAGACCGCGTCGTCGTACCGCTCCTCCAGATCCCTCGCCCTCTCGACGGTGTCCACGTCACCGCTCTCCACCACCATCGCGACCGTGACGTCCTCGTAGTCGGTCTCCAGCAGGCTCTCGACGCTGACGTCGAGCACCTCGGCGTCGCGGTACCCGGGAACCATAGCGGTCACCGGTGGACCGTCCTCCAGGTACGTACGGGGGCGGCTGCCGCGCCAGACGGAGTGCCACATGGAGACCGCGACCACGAGACCTATCACGGTGAAAGCCGACACCCAGGCGGCGCTCTCGAGGAACATCAGCTGGACCGAGGGTAGCTGGACGTCGAGTATCCAGAGATAGGGGTCCGCGGCCTCCACCGCCACCGACCAGACGTCGAGACCCTGGAACACCCCGAGCGACACGACGCCGAGTACCCCCAGAAAGGTGCCGGCGAGCTCCGCCGCCCTTGCCGCGGAGAGGTTCATCACCGAACCATAACGGCGTCGTCTCATTAGTTTTCCGGGTTACCGGTGCTCTGAAGCCGACGAGGACGTAGGTCCAACGGTGTCCGCGGACGCATCGAGGACGTCGAATAGTGCAGAAGTCTCCGGCGTCAACCCGAAACAGACGGTATTATGTGTAGAGGGACTGATGCTCTTCGTATGCAAGATATCGAGAAGGACGACGTGCTGGAGATGGTGCCGAAGGACGTCTCCGAGGTGCCGGTATGGATTCTGGCGTCGGTCGGAGGCGCGGTCTACGTCGCGCTGATTCAGGCGGTACTGGTGTTGTCGGACTTCACCACAGAGGTACTGTGGCTGTGGCCGCTGGCTCTCGCCGACGCCTGGGAGCGAGGCTCGATGACGAGCATGCTCGGCAGCGCCGAGTGGTGGCTGGCTTTCGCCTACCCCGTAGCGATAGCTTCGCTGGGCTTCGTCGCCACCTACTCGTTCTTCAGGAGCAAGGGCGTGCTCGCCTCCGGAGTCGCAGCGCTCTACCTCGTCGCTTTCGCGCTGTCCGAGGTCGTGATAGAGCTCGAGATAGCGCTGGCGTTCGTGCTGCTGGCTCCGGTGACGGCGCTCGCCGCACTCGGCGTACACGTCGCGGAAGCCAGGTACCTAAACGAGGACCTCGTCGAACTGCTCTCCGAAAAGGTCAGGAGCCAGGAACGGTAACCCGTCGCGTCTGCCTCAGTCCAGGTAGAGAACTACGCCCCGAGCGTCCATCCTGACAGTCTCCCGGACGTGTTCCTCCGACCAGTCGTCGGGGTACATACCGGCGTCCATCTCCTCCACCAGCCTCTCCACGGCTTCGTCTTCCGACGGCTCCTCCCGAACCGCGTCCTTGACGTCCCGCACCCAGTTCCGGAGCACGTTCTCGTACTCGTCGAGCGCACCGTCGACGTCCTCGCGGACCCCGTAGTGGGTGTACACCAGCCGGTCGGGTTCGAGCTCCCGGAACCTCCGGAGGCTGTCGATGTTGGCATCGAGGCCGAAGTTCGGAGGCGGGGTCGTACGGACGAGCGAGCCGTCGAGGTACATGCCGGCCTCGTCCGCGGTGAACAGCGAGTTCGTCCGGTCGTCGAGGAGGGCGAACTGATGAGGTGCGTGTCCCGGCGCCTCGACAACGTCGAGGGCGCTGTCGCCGAGGTCGACGGTGTCGCCGGCGGTGACCGCTCGCGCACGCTCGGGGTCGACGGCACGGGCGTCGCCGTACGCCTCCGCCATCCCTCCGACCGCGCGGTGAACGCTCTCCACCAGCTTCTCCGTCTTCCCGGGGTCCGTCAGGTAGGGATATCCGTTCTCGTGCACCACGAGCGTCGCCTCCGGCAGCTCCTCCATCAGGTAGCCGGCGCCGCCGGCGTGGTCGAGGTGGACGTGCGTCGGCACGACGTGCTCGACGGCGTCGAGGCCGCCGACGACGTCGTCGACCGCCGAGAGCACGCGGTCGACGGTGTTCGACAGACCGGTCTCCACCACCGCCGGCCGGTCGCCGTCGACGAGGAACGTCGCCGTGTGCTCCCTGTGGCCGTACGACCGCGTGTCCACCACGTGGACACCGTCGACGACCTCCTCCGTATCTACCATGCTCTGCCGTCTGGGCGCGCGGCATAT
>CAZXNG010000094.1:0-5307 GCA_964642065.1 uncultured Halobacteriales archaeon | reverse complement strand
GAGGAAGCCTTTCCGCTACTACCGGAACGCAGTAGGGCGGCACTGGGACCCCGAGGAGATAGATCTGGAGACCGATCGCGAGAGGCTCGCGGAGTTCGACTTCGAGGAGGGAGAGGACGACTTCGACTACTTCCGACAGGGTCTCGCGCTGTTCGGAGCGGGCGAGGAGAGCGTAACCGAGGACCTCGCGCCGCTACAGATAGTGCTCGACGACATCGAGGACGAGATGTTCATCTCGACGCAGATATACGAGGAGGCGAAACACACGGAGTTCTTCGACCGGTACTGGCGCGAGGTCGTCAACCCCGTCGAGGAGACCCTGGGTTACGAGGTGTCGAGACCGAACGAGGACAGACATTTCATGGACAGCTACGACGAGCTGTTCGACCGGAACCAGACGGCGATGGAACGGTTGCTCGAGGAGGACACGCCGGAGAACCGCGTCCGAGCGCACGCACACTACCACCTCGTCATCGAGGGCATCCTCGCGCAGACGGGCTACTACGGCCTCCACAACAACTTCGGTCCCGAGATAGACGACTACCCCCACCTGCCGGGGCTCGTGGAGGGTTTCTCGCAGATTCGAAGCGACGAGGGAAGACACGTCGGGTACGGGATGCACCGCATCAAGCGCCACATAGTCGACGACGGTGTCTCCATCGACGTCCTCGACGAGGTGGTGAACGAGCTGATGCCGTTGACGCAGGGCATCGTGGTGGAGTCTACGCGAGAGGACGAGCCCGGTATCAGCAGGGCGGAGCTCACGGAGTTCGCGACGCGGAAGCATCAAGATAGGATGCAGCAGATAACGAGCGCGGACGACGACCTGCCGAGCGTCGACGAGCTGACGGAGATAGAGACCGTCTGACCCACACTCCCGAGGAGTTCTTCTTTAGCTGCCGGGTATCTCCGGCCCTGTTAAATAGAATTTTTTATACGCCGAAGCCGGCAGGTTAGAGGTATGACGGAAGCCGACGTCGAACAGGCAGCCAACGAGGACTTCGCCGTCGAGGCCAGCGACGACGGAGCCGTCGTGCACGCCACCATCGACCGCCCCGACAAGGGCAACTCGATGAACGAGAACGTCATGACCGGCCTGAAGCGGTCGCTGGAGCTAGCCGGCGAATCCGAGGCCCGCGTCTACCTGTTGCGCGGCGCCGACGGCAAGTTCTGCAGCGGCGGCGACCTCAGCGAGATGAGCCGGCTAATCGACGCCTCGCCACAGGAGTACAGGCAGTACCTCAGCAGCATCAGCGAGGTGATGGCGACGATGCGGGACGTCGACGTCCTCACGGTCGTCGCCGTAGAGGGCTACTGCCTCGCCGGCGGCATGGGTGTCGCGTCCGCGAGCGACATCCTCGTCGCAGCAGACGACGCCGAGTTCGGCACGCCGGAGAAGGAGAGCGGTCTGTTCCCGATGCAGGTGATGGCCCCTATCCTCCGCACGGTGAACCAGAAGAAGGGCATGTACATGATGTTCACCGGCGAGAAGATAGACGCCGAGGAGGCGGAGGACGTCGGCCTGCTGTCGAAGACCTTCCCCGCCGACGACTTCGAAGCCGAGCTCGACGACCTCGTGGACTCGCTCGTCAACAGCAGTCCGACGATGGTATCGATGGGTAAGGAGGCGTACTACAGCCACGAGGACATGTCGTTCGACGAGCAGCTGGACTACCTGAAGGAGATGTTTGCGCTGCTGGCGATGAGCGACGACACCCACGCGGGAATGGAAGCACGTATGATGCAGCAGGACCCCGACTGGAAGATAAGGTGAATCCATGACAGACGACAGAGACCTAGACACCCATATGGGTGTCAAGACCCAGCGCACAGTCCGAGGCAACGACCCCGACAAGGCCATCATCTCGGTCGCGATGACCGGTGCGATGACCCTCCGCAGCAGGTGTCCCAGCGTGCCGTACACACCTCAGGAGATAGCGGAGCAGGCGCAGGAGGCGCGAGAGGCCGGCGCTTCGGTGGCGCACATCCACGCGCGCACCGACAACGGTTCGCCGACCTACGACGCCCAGAAGTACCAGGAGATATACGACGAGGTCCGCGACCACACCGACATCCTCATCAACTTCTCCACCGGCGCCATCCACGAGCCGCTGGAGAGCCGCATCGAGTACATCCAAGATGTGCAGCCGGACATCGGCGCGCTCAACATGGGTTCGATGAACTACGCTCGATGGAGCGACAGCCAGGACGACTACGCCTACAACATGGTTTTCGAGAACCCGCTGGAGGAGATAGAGGAGATGGTGGAGTCGATGAACGAGGTCGGCGTCAAACCCGAGCTCGAGTGCTTCGACACCGGCCACATCGGCAGCATCCGGCCGCTGCTCAAGCAGGACATCCTAGACCACCCCCTGCACTTCAGCATCATAATGGGTATCGTCGGCGGCATCCCGCCCACGGTGAACAACCTCATGAACCAGGTGCGTCAGCTCCCCGACGACGCCAACTGGCAGCTCATCGGCATCGGCTTCCCGACGCAGTGGCCGCTGGTGAGCGCGGCACTCGCGATGGGTGGCAACGTCCGCGTAGGCGTCGAGGACAACTACTACATACAGGACGGCGAGAAGTCCAACAACGCGGACCTGGTGGAGAAGGCGGCGCGGATGGCGCGGGACGTCGACCGCGAGCCCGCGACGCCGGACGAGGCCGCGGAGATAATGGAGTTCGAGCCGAACAGATAGTTCGAGCAGACGCACTCGTCCTTCCCTGTTTCTCCACTGGCTTGGGGCGCTCTCCGATAGATACTTGACAATACTTCACATGGTGACAGCCATGGCTTTCGACGACACACCGCCGTCGAGCGAGCTGTTCGCCGACGACCTGTTCGAAGGACAGAACGTGCTCGTGACAGGCGGCGGAACCGGTATAGGCAGACACATCTCGCTGGCTTTCGCCGACCTGAGAGCGGACGTCGCCATCGCGTCGCGGGACATGGACCACCTAGAGCCCGTGGCGGAGGAGATAGAGGAACGAGGCGTCGAGGCGTGCGCGACCACCGTCGACGTCAGGGAGAAGGACCGCGTCGACGAGATGACCGAGACGGTGGTCGACGAGCTCGGAGGGGTCGACGTGCTGGTCAACAACCACGGCGCGAACTTCCTCTGTCCCGCGAAGGACCTGTCGGCGAACGGCTGGCGCGCAGTGGTCGGAACCGTGCTCGACGGCACGGCGTACTGCAGCTTCAGCGTCGGCGAACACATGATAGAGAACGGCGGAGGCAACATCATCTCGATGGGCGCGGCGAACAGCGTAGAGGGAGCGCCCTACCACTCGCACAGCGGCGCCGGAAAGGCAGGGGTACACAACCTGATGCAGACCCTCGCCGCCGAGTGGGCTGACCACGACGTCCGGTGCAACACTGTCGCACCCGGCGTCATACTCACGGAGGCGATAGACGAGATACTGCCGGACGCCTACGCAGACCAGGTGGTGGAGTACCTGGCCGCCGACAGGCTCGGCGAGCCCGAGGACTGCGTTCCCCCCGTCGTCTACCTCGCGTCTCCCGCGGCGGAGTACGTGACCGGCGCGTACTACACCGTAGACGGCGGACAGCTGCTGGCGCCTTCTCCGCTCTAGACCGCATCTAAGCCGGGCTTAACGCGGTCGGACGGTCTCATACCTCAGGGGGGTTTATTAACCACGGCTTCTTTTCTACCCCTATCATGACCGAAGGCGACATGGACGAGCTCTCGCAGAAGCTGGCGGGCGACGACGTCTCCGCGGAGGAGATGAAGGAGAGGCTGGACAAGACCGAGGTTACGCAGCACGAGGAAGAGGCTCTCGTCGAGATAACGGAGCTGTTCAAGGAGATGAAGAGCGTCGAAGGAGAGGAACGGAGGAAGACGTCGGAGTCCATCGTGCAGGCGGCGAAACGATGGCCGGACAAGGTTGCGAAACACAGCGAACAGCTCGTCGACTTCGTCACCGACGACAACTACTACGTCCGGAAGAACGCCACCTTCGCCTTAGGGCTCGTCGGAGACGAGAGACACGTAGAGTTTCTGGAGAAGGTCGCGGAGAAGGACGACGATCTCGAGGACGTGGCAAGGTGGTCGGCGAAACGTATACAGACGGAGCAAGCCGACGAAGACGAGGGCGTATCGAACGAAGACGAGGGAGCCTACGACGGGGACGAAGACGAACCGGTCGAAACCCGTCAGATTGGAGCCGGCAGCGAGGCCGACGAAGGAGAAGAGGAGACGAGGGAAGACACAGTGAAGGGGTCCGACTCTATCCTCGACGACGATGCATCCGAACCCGTAGATGCCTCTGACGACGCCGAGGATGTGGAGGCCGTCACTGCTGGTTCCTCCCGTGACGACGGTTCCACGGACGAAAGCTCTACCTCTCGAGAGGAGCGCGAAGGCTCTGACTCCGACGCTCTATCTCGGTCCGACGACACGACGACCTCGGGCTCCCGAGAACAGGACGCCGACGGCGGTAGGTCTTCGTCGACGAGTGGTTCGGGAGAGGAGCACGACATGTACAGGCAGATGGCTATGACTCTGTACGACCAGGGGGATGGACACCGCGAGGCCGTGGAGCAGGCGGCGGTGCAGGTGGTGTCGCGCAACGGTTCGCTCCAGCCGCTCGTGGAGGCGCTGGAGTGCGAAGGCGACGAACCCCTGTTCGCAGCGAGGGCTCTGTCGCGTATCTCTGAGAAGGAGCCCGGCAGCCTGCGGGACAACGTCTCCGTATTGTCGGACCTGATGTCGCGGAAGGACGGCGAGGTCTCCGACCTTCTCGAGGAGACCCTGGTGAACGTGGCACGGGAGACGCCGGAGAGCCTGGTGGAGGAGCTTTCGAAGAGAGACTGAAGCCGAAGGTAAGCGAACCGTGGTCAGAACATCACGGTGCCGTGGTGTCGGTCGATGTCGTGCCGCTCCTTCGTCTCCAGCGCGTCGAACCGTCTCTCCAGCTGCTCCCGTAGGTCGCCCGCTGGCACTAGCTCGTCTATCTCCATCTGACTCGCCTGCTTCTTGATGTCGATGTACTTGTCGTACTCCTGCTTGAACATCTCCTTCGTCGACTCCAGCGCCTCGCCCTCCATCTCCTTGAGCTTGTCACCGAACAACGCGTGAACCGCGGCTTCCGGCCCCATCACCGCTATCTCCGTCGACGGGAGCCCGAGGACGTAGTCGGGGCCGAACGACGGCCCAGCCATCGCGTAGATACCGGCTCCGTACGCCTTCCTCGTGAGCACGCTTATCTTCGGGACCTGGGCGTTCGACGTCGCGTAGATGAACTTCCGTCCCTTCCGGAGGACGCCCTCCTTCTCGACCTGCG
>CAZXNG010000093.1:0-5319 GCA_964642065.1 uncultured Halobacteriales archaeon | reverse complement strand
CGGCTTCCACGACTTCGCCGGCGGCATGATAGTCCACGGCGTCGGCGGCATCGCCGGCCTGACGGCGGCCTACATGATAGGTCCACGTCTGGGCAGGTTCGACAGCGACGGCACCGTGAACGTCATCCCCGGGCACTCGATGACGTTCGCGGTCCTCGGGACGCTGGTGCTGTGCTTCGGCTGGTACGGCTTCAACGTCGGCACCGCCGCCACAGTCTTCACCGTCGAAGACGGAGCGCTCGAGCTCGCCGCGTTCGGATACGTCGGACGCGTCGCGCTCAACACCACGCTGGGCATGGCCGCCGGCGCCATCGGCGCGGCCGCGGTGGCGACGCTGAAGACCGGCAAGGTCGACACCCTGTACGTCGCGAACGGCATGCTCGCCGGACTCGTAGGCGTCACCAGTATCGCCGACGCCATCGTGTGGCCCGGCGGCCTCGTCGTCGGCCTGCTCGCAGGCGCCCAGCTGCCGTTCGTCTTCGAGTTCGTCGAGAAACGCCTGAAGATAGACGACGTCTGCGCGGTCTTCCCTGTCCACGGCAGCGCCGGCGTGCTCGGAGCCCTCGCGTTCCCGTTCGTCGCCGTCGAGGGCTTCTCCTTCGCCGCGCTCCAGGCTCAGGTAGCGGGAGTCGCGGTCATCACGCTGTGGACCGTCGCCGCCACCGCGCTCGTCTTCGGGGTGATGAAGGCGATGGGAGAGCACCGCGTCACCTCGGAACACGAGATGGAGGGGCTCGACGTCAGCGAACACGGCGTCGAGACCTACCCCGAGTTCGGCGGCCGGGAGGCGGTCAGCGACGGCGGCTTCGTCCTCTCTGACGGAGGTGAGCGAGATGACTGAGGGCGAGCTAGAGATGGTGATGGCGATGATAAGACCCGACAAGCTCGGAGAGGTGAAGAAGGCGCTCGTCGAGGTCGGTGCACCGCACATGACCGTGACCAATGTCAGCGGCCGCGGCAGCGAGCCCGGCAAGACCAGCCAGTGGAGGGGCGAGGAGTACAGCATCGACCTCCACCAGAAGGCGAAGATAGAGTGCGTCGTCGCCGACGTCCCCGCCGACGACGTCGTCGACGCCATCCGCGAGGCCGCCCACACCGGCGAACCCGGAGACGGCAAGATATTCGTGCTGCCGGTCACCGACGCCTGCCAGGTCCGCACCGGCGACCGCGGACCCGACGCGGTGTAGGCGGACGGCGAGGCGCGTAACCTCTGACCAACTTCTGAACGCTTCACATGCCACAGGACTCCACTACCTTCCACACGGACTACGCCGAAGTCAGACGCCGGTGCGTAGAGTTCGTCGAACGCGTCGTCGACGACGCCGACGCCGAAGGAGTCGTCGTCGGACTCAGCGGCGGCGTCGACTCCACGGTGTCCGCGCACCTTGCAGTCCGCGCCGTCGGAGCCGACCGCGTAGCCGCGTACTCCTTCCCCGCGTCCGCGAACAGCTACGGCAATATGCGCGACGCCGAGGAGGTCGCCGACAGGCTCAACGTCGAGTTCCGGAGCGTGAGCCTCCAGCCCGCCGTCGAAGTGGTAGACGACACCGTCGAGATGACCTCGGGGCAGGAGCTCTCCGGAGACGAACGCAAGCAGGTGGAGGGCAACGCAGCCGCGCGCCTGAGGATGACGTTGCTGTACAGCCAGGCCGACCTCCAGAGCAAGCTGGTGCTCGGCACCGGCAACAGGTCGGAGATGCTGCTCGGCTACTTCACCAAGCACGGAGACGGAGGCGTCGACCTGCTGCCGATAGGCGACCTCTACAAGACCGAGATCCGCGGGCTCGCCGAACACCTCGGCGTCCCCGACAAGATAGTCGAGAAATCACCGACCGCGGGGCTGTGGGATGGACAGGACGACGAGTCAGAGCTCGGCCTACCGTACGAGACGCTGGACGAGGTGCTCAACCTGTACGTCGACCGACAGCGCTCCGTGGGGGATGTCGCGCAGGAAGTCGGCGTCGACGTCGAGGACGTCGAGCGGCTGGTCGAGATGGTGGAGGACAACGAGCACAAGCGCACGCCGCCACCGTCGCCGCTGACCTACGGCGTCAGACGGAAGATGCGTCCGGTCGAAGTCGAGGAGGGGACGGGGGATGTAGACGACGGCTCTCTCGACGAGAGCCAGCTTCGCAGGGTCACGGAGATGCTGTCGGAACCCCCTGCGGTGGCGGGCTACGACGCGCGCCGGTGGACTCCGGAGATAGTCGTCGACTACGTTCGACGTACCTTCGGGACCGCGTACTCCGAGGACCGGGTCAGACGGCTGCTCGACGGTCTCGGCCACGAGACCGCCGGAGTCCCCGACCTCGACTGAGAACTATCTCCGACGTTCCTTGCGCTTCCTTCATCTCCGCCATCTCTCGCGAGAAATGTGGCGCGGACCGATCTGTCTCTTCCCGCGCGCGAGCCGCGCCCGGTCACCTAACCACCACGTTTCCGGCGGCGATAGACGTGTTCTGGACGTACGTGGCTGCATCCGCGGTAGCCGTGCCATCTTTCGTGACGTTTTCAGTCGTCCAGAGTCGAACCTCCCCGACCAACTATACCGGAACCATGTATTGAAGAACAAAAGATATAGAGCAGTATACTTTGTGGATACAGCAGAATAGCCTTTACTGGGGGATGTACACCACAGTATATGACAGATAGGTGGACGTAAGTAAACTTTATTACCCCTGCGTCCCTTTGAGGAACCGATGAGTGTGAGAGGACACACCACCGACGCGAAGCACGGCTCGCCAGCCTTCCGCTCGGCCACCTACATGGCCTGCGAGGAGTGCGGCGAAGGAGCGATAGTCTGGGACCCCGAGCTCGGGGCCAGCAAGTGCCACAGCTGCGGCGCCGACTACAGGGGGCGTCCCTGATGCCGGGTTCACCGCCCGTTTCACCGGCTCCACGAACCAGTCGCTACGGCACCGGCTTCGGGAGGAGTACCTGATGCCGTCCAGGTGCCCGACGTGCGGGGTCTACCGGACGCTCCGACGGCTGACGGGCGAACGCCCCGAGACAGCACCGCCGACGGGACGTGAACGCCGGAAGATAGAGTACGTCTACACCGCGCTCGCACCGTCGGAGCGCGAGGACGTCTGCGGCGACTGCCGGACCACCCTGGGGGTGGGGGACCCGCCTGCCAGGGCCGCCACCGGGACGGAGGTGGTAGCCGGGACGTAGCCGTCCGCGCATCGCCGTGGTAACCCCGGAATCAACTCTGCTGGTCTCACGGACCCACTCCGGGTCCTCTGTCTGTCACCTCGAACGCGAGTCCACCACGTCCCTTTCCTGCCCGAGACAGCTACTCGAACCCGAGACGGAGAAAACCGATACGCCGTCTACAGCACCCTGCCCCTCTCCCCAGGTCCTCTATATTTAGACGCCGTCGTACCCCCTGTGCCTCGTCACATGGACAGATCCAGCGGGGTGACTCAGGCCCGGGGTGCCGCAGATCGAAGGACGAAACGCACTACCGGTTCTCGATACAACTGACTTGTCTCCGGACGCCCGTATTGAAAAGAAACTTGTGTTCTGGAGCGTAATCTTCGGGTGATGACGGAGGAAGCCGGCGAAGACGTCGACGTCCTCGCGAACAAGCGGCACGCGACGCGGTACCGCATCCTCGTCGAGATCGCGGAGCGTCAGCCCGCGGTCAACCAGAGCGAGATAGCGGACTCCATCGGCGTGACATCACAGGCGGTCAGCCACTACCTCCAGGAGCTCGTTGACGCCGGCCACGTCGACAAGGAAGGCCGCGGCCGGTACGAGGTCACCAAGGAAGGCGTAGACTGGCTGATAGGTCAGACAGACGCGCTGCAGGAGTACACCGAGTACGTCTCCGAGGACGTCGTCGGCGGCGTCGACACCGAGACCGTGGTCGCTGCCACTGAAGTCGAGGAGGGCGACCGCGTCCACCTCTCGATGGAGGACGGCGTCATCCACGCACGAGAAGGAGGCAGCGAGGGAGCTACTGCCGTAGCCGTCACCTCGGGCGGCGTGGGAGAAGCCGTCGCAGTGACGGACTTCGAGGGGCTGCTGGAGTACGAGCCCGGCGACGTCACCCTGCTCTCCGTACCCCGCGCCACCATCGACTCCGCAGACGTGCACGTCGAAGACGTCGAGGAAGCAGCCGGAAGCCACGACCTGTTCGCCGTCGCCGGCACCGAGGCGCTCGCAGTCGCCCGTCGCGTCGGCCACGAACCCGACGTCCGGTTCGGCGTCGCCGAAGCCGTCCGCGAAGCGGCGGCGAGGGGCGTCGACGTCTACGTCGTCGCAGTAGAGAACAGGGTCTCCGAGGTCACAGACGCGCTCTCCGAAGACGGAATAGGATACGAAGTCGTCGAGGTGAAGGAAGCCTGAAGAACCTAAGCACGAAGCCGTCGGTGGGCTCCAAACCATATGTTTAAGTCCCATCTTGACGTTTGTATGTCGTGAAGCAAGAACAAGTTGAGCGGACGCTTACGAACCTCCGTGAACGTGTTAGAACTAGTGACGAGCTCACGGAGGAGGACCGCGGGCTTCTCCAGAAGTTCGATAACAAGCTCGGTCTTCTGAAGTCCGAGTACAGCACCCATCGGCATACCAAGCTTCTCCGACATGCTACTATTGTTGCGGAGAATACGGGGAAGCTTGCGGAGGCAGTTGAGGACAGGGATGCGGCGGAGGATCTGGTTCGTTGGGTGAATGAGAACTACGATAACGAGGAGACGAACCGTGATTACAGGGTTGCGCTCAGGATGCTTGGAAAACGCACCAGCGAGGACGGTGAGATTCCGGATGCACTTGCGTGGATTCCTACGGGTACGAGTAAGAACTACGATCCGACGCCGAACCCTAACGAGATGCTTGACTGGAACGATGATGTTCTGCCGATGATTGAGGAAACGCGGAACCCGAGAGATGCTGCGTTCATCGCTGTTGCCTGGGACTCGGGTGCTCGTAGTGGTGAGCTTGAGAATATGACGCTGGGGGACTTTCAAGACTGTTCGAAGGGTCTCAAGGTTACGGTGAGTGGTAAGCAGGGGCAGAGAACTTTTACGTTGATTCCGAGTGTCACGTATCTGAATCAGTGGATGGGGAAGCACCCTGGTCGAGGGGACCGTGATGCGCCGTTGTGGTCGAGGTTGGATCGGTCGGAGGCTGTCAGCTTTCAGAACATGAGGAATGCTGTGAAGCGTGCTGCGGATAATGCTGGGGTGGATAAGACTGTGACTCCGACTAACTTCAGGAAGAGTTCTGCCTCTTGGGCGGCTAGTATGGGTTTGAATCAGGCTCATTTGGAGGAACGTATGGGGTGGAGTCGCGGCAGTAAGATTGCCAGCCGGT
>CAZXNG010000092.1:5166-5379 GCA_964642065.1 uncultured Halobacteriales archaeon | reverse complement strand
CTCTGCGCGTTCACGACGAAGGCCGGCGTCTACGTCGCCTACCGCGCGTTCCCCGACGGAAGCACCGCTCTCGCCTACATGGGCGGCGCGATGGCGGTCTACGGCGTCGTCTTCGCCCTCCTCCAGACGGACATGCGCCGGCTGCTCAGCTACCACATCCAGGCACAGGTCGGCTACATGCTCGCGGGCATCGGCCTCGGCGGCTCGCTCGCC
>CAZXNG010000092.1:0-5156 GCA_964642065.1 uncultured Halobacteriales archaeon | reverse complement strand
GGCTTCGCCCACGTCTTCAACCACGTGCTGTACAAGGGGCTTCTGTTCATGGCAGCCGGCGTCGTCGTCTACCGCACCGGCGAGAACAGCCTGAAGAAGGTCGGCGGACTCCGCAGGTCGATGCCCGTGACCTTCCTCGCGTTCACAGTCGCCGCCCTCTCTATATCTGGCTTCCCGGGCTTCAACGGCTTCGTCAGCAAGGGCATGGTCGTGGCGGCGGCACACGAGACGTCGAACTACGTCTTCTTCGGCGAGGACGTGCTCTGGTGGCTCTTGATACTCGGCGGCGTCGGAACGTTCGCGTCTTTCGCGAAGTTCGAGTGGTACGCCTTCCTCGGCTCCGAAGCCAGCCACGACGCCGGAGACGCCAACAACGGACAGAAAGCGGTCTTGCTCGCGCTCGCCGCCGCCTGTATCCTGCTCGGCGTCTACCCCGACGTGCTGTTCGAGATGCTGCCCGGCGACGGCTGGACCGCGCATCCGTTCACCGCCGGACACATAGCCGAGGGCTTCGTCCTCGCTGCCGCGGGCGTCGGAGGCTTCCTCGCCGCCCGACCCCTACTATCCCGAGCCGGGGTGCCGCGGGACGTCGACGCCGTCGTCAACCCTATCGTCTTCTACGGCACGAGGTACACGGTGCGGGCGACCGTCGAACTGTACTCCGCAGTAGACGCGTTCGTCGTCTCGCTGGCACGCGCCTCGGTCGATGTGGCCCGGGACCCGTCCGCCGCCATCACCGGCGCGGCACCGTCGACACTCTCGAACCGTTTCGAGGAGAGGTTAGAGGAGACACCTGGAGAGTCAGGGCTCAGGCTCGGTCTCGGCGAAGGTGTGCTCGTGCTCTCCGCCGTTCTGGCGGGTCTGCTGTACCTGTTCATCTGACCCAAACGTTGACCTTTCCTGTGACATATACCTGATAGATGGAGTCACTGGACGCCTTCAGGCGGCCGGAGTACACCGGCGACGACAGGTGCTGGAGATGCACCGTAGTCAACGTCCTTCTGACCGCGGCGGCCGCCACCCTGGCGTACGCGGGGGGCTCCACCTTCGTCTCCCCGATCTGGGGACTGACGGCCGCGGCGGCGGTGCTGGCCGTCGGTGCAGCGGCGATCTGGCTTCGCGGCTACCTCGTTCCCTACACCCCCGTCTTAACCCGTAGGTACCTGCCGTCGACCGCGCTCTCGTGGTTCGGTAAGGACGGCGTCGGGGAGGTCGGCGAGGTGGAGCAGGTGCTGGTGGACGCAGCCGCGGTTCGACGCGAAGCGTCAGGCACCGAACTCGAGCTCGATCCCGCTTTCGAGGAGCTCTGGCTCGACGAGATAGAGTCCGTCTACCGGAACGTAGACCACGTGTCTGTGCTGGAGTCACTGGGTTTCGACATGGAGGAAGAGGAGGTACGTGTCTTCGAGGGCAGGGGCGAGGCGGAGGACTCGTTCGCCGTCGAGGTCGTCGACCGCGGCGCGTCGCTCGCCAGGTGGCCCTCCCAGGCGGCGCTCCGTACCGACCTCGCGTCGACGCGGTTGCTCTCCGGCAGGGTCGACGGCTGGAGCGACGAACCTCCGGAGTGGAGGGCGCGCGTCGTAAGAGGTCTCCGGCTGTTCCTTCCGCGATGTCCGGACGGCGGAGTCGTCGTCCGGGAGACCGAGGAGGTTCCGTCGTGCTGCTCCCGCGGCGACGTCGTGACGTTGAGATGCGGGGACTCCGGCGAGAGGTTGCTGGAGCAAGAGGTTCGACGGAGCCGGTTCTAGTCGCCGGCTATCTGTTCCCTGAGGTCGCCGAAAGCGGCGACGCGTTCGCTGTAGGCGTTGTGCTGGTGGATGCTCTCCTCGTTCTCCTGCGTCATCGCGACGACAGCGTCGTCCGGCAGGTCGAACTCGTCGACTACGAGCCGCGCCATCTCCCGGACGACGTCCTCGACGAACCGTGTGTTCCGGTGCATCGTCTGCACCATGTGGTGTTCGTCCTCGCGTTTCGCTAGGTTGTAGATTCGGCTCGACATCGCGTCGCGCGCCACCTCTATCACGCGATCGAGCGACACCTCGCCGTCGCCGTCAGTGGCTATCGACAGGTAGCTACGGCTTCGCTGGTTGTGCGCCGCCTGCGGCACTTCCTCGAGGAACTCCTCGACTGCGTCGTCGTCGACGCCGAGCTCCCGCAGCTTCTCCGCTGCCTCGCCCTGCATCATCCCCTGTGCGCAGGGGCACGCCGTCGTGCCGGTGACCTCGGCGCCGATGCTCTTACGGACGCCTTCGTCGGTGGCGAGCGCGCTGGCGTGCACCGTCGCGAAGCCCTGGGTGTCCATCTCGCTCACCGGAGTCTGTTCGCGGTACATGTACTCCGCTTCCATCTCCACCTCGGCGCGCGTCGTGTAGTCGTGGCGCCCGAGCAGGCGTTCGGCTATCTCGGCGCACAGGTCCTCGACGCGGTAGACCGCCTCCCGCGTGAGGTCGTCGAGCACCTCGTTCGTCACCTCCATGTTCCGGCTCATGTCGATGCCCTTCCGCTCCGCCGGCAGGTCTACGAAGACGTCGAAGCTCGCCTCGAAGACGATGGGACGCCCTTCTCCTCGCGACACCTTCACGAGCTTCTGGACGTCGGTGACCCCGACGCGTTCGAGCCCGACCTCGACGTCCGGGCGGCTCGCCTGCACGTCGGGTAGCTGGCTGACCTTCATCCGGTCTCATTATGGGGCGACGGTGCTTAGACGTGGCGTTTTCCCGGCCCTGCTCCGTCGCACCGGGTTAGACGTTAGTCGAACCCCGTTTGCGTCCACCGTGGTGCTTATGTCCGTGCACCTCCCCCGTCCGGACGATGGAAGAACAGTACGACATGGTCGTAGTCGGAGGCGGTACCGCGGGGTGCTTCGCCGCGGCGCGGGCTGCGGACGAGGGCCTCGACGTCGCTCTGCTGGAGAGGAAGTCGGAGGACGAAGGCGGACGTATCGCGTGCGGAGACGCGCTCAAGGGGGCTTCCGCCCTACCGGACGCAGTCGACACCGAACGCGTACGGGAGGAGTCGTTCACCAACCAGAACATCCGACGCGGGGTGTTCGAGTACCCCGACGGAGACACCGTCGACATACCGTTCCCCGAGACCGGCAGCATCATGGACCGCAAGCGGTTCGGCGAGGTCCTGCTCGACGAAGCCGAACGCGCCGGCGCCGACGTCCACTACGACACCGTCGTCAACGACGTCCTCCAGAACGGCAAGGTCGAGGGAGTGAAGGCGACGCGGAAGGGCGAAGCCACGACGTACTCCGCGGAGGTCACCGTCGACGCCGCGGGCGCGCTGTCGGTGATGCAGGACAAGGCCGACCTCACGGAGTCCACGTTCGACACCGACGTCGACTACACCCAGTTCTGCTCCGCCTACCGCGAGATAATCGAGGTGGAGGAGCCCGTCGAATACGAGGACGCCCTCGTCTTCAAACCCACCGACGAGCTCGGATACCTGTGGTACTTCCCCCGCACACCGACCACGATAAACGTCGGCCTCGGGTTCCAGATGAACGAGCCGCCGATGGAGCTCGTCGAGGCGCTCAAGAGCGACCTCGAACGCCGGCCGGAGTTCGAGGGCGCGGAGGTCGTCGACAAGCGCGGCGCCGCTCTGCCTACGCGCCGTCCCTACGACTCCGCGGTCGCGCCGGGGTTCGCCGCAGTCGGCGACGCCGCCGGCCACGTAAACCCGACGACCGGTGGAGGCATCGCGGGCGCGGCGAAGGCGGGTGCCTGGGCCGCGGAAGCCGCCGCGGAAGCCATCTCCGACGGAGACGTCGGGGAGGCTGCGCTCTGGCGGTACAACGAGCGCGTCATGGGTGACTTCGGAGCGAAGTTCGCTGCCATGGACCTCTACAACGTCTTCGGAACTGCTCACGACCTCGACGAGCTCGTCGACCTGGTGTCGGCCATCCCGGGCCAGCAGCTCGTGGACGCGCTCGGCCGAGAGGGTACTACGTCGATGTCCCTCGGTCTAAAGCTGAAGACACTCGTGAAGTCGTTCGGACACTGGAGCGTGATGTACGAGCTATACCGGGTGCAGGAACGCGCGTCCGAGCTCAAGGAGGTCTACGGCGACTACCCGGACTCGCCGGAGGAACTCGACGACTGGAGGAAACGACGCGACGGGGTATACGACGAGGTCTACGAGATAACCGGCGCCGACCCCAAGTACTGAACCGATAGCAGTTTCGCCACCCCATCGACACGCTCGGTCCCCCCATCCGGAAATCCGGAACCACCACTCGTCTACCTAAGTCGTACCCGTTCCTACGAGATGTAGAAGCCGCGGAGGAACGTAGACGGCTTCACGGGAGAACCAAGATGACGTGTGAAACCTGCACGAGCTGCGGACGAGGCACCTGCCGACCCGCCGTAACACAACGGGGCGTCATGTGCCGACGGTGCGCCGGACGAGACACCGGCGTGTTAGGGTGACCAAAGGGTTCGTGGGGACGAACCAGAAGGGGTACCGCCAGAAGAAAGGGGAGAGATCTGTTCTTCACCGCAGACCGCGCAGACCTGTCGGCAAGAGGTATCACGTACGAGGACGTAGACTGTGACGTGAACGTAGTGTCGCTGCTGCCGTCCGCCACAGAGATGCTGTACTCCGTCGGAGTCGAGCCCGTCGCCGTCAGCCACGACTGCGACCACCCGCCCGAGGTGCTAGAGAAACCCGTGGTGACCGAGACCGCGGTGTCGGAGGATGCCTCCACCGAAGCGGTCAACAGACAGGTGGCTGAAGCAGTCGACGAAGACGCGGTCTACGACGTCGACGTGGATCTGCTGGAGGACCTGGAGCCCGACGTCGTCGTCACCCAGGACGTCTGCGACGTCTGCGCCGTCGACCGCCGAGAGGTGGACCGCGCCGTCGAAGCCATGGACCACGACCCACGGGTGGTGAACCTCCACAGCCACACCTTCGACGGAGTGCTTGACGACGTGCTGAAGCTCGGGCAGGCGGTCGAAGCCGAGAAGCGGGCGCACGATGTCGTGTCCGAGCTTCGCCGCCGTGTCGAAGACGTCCGCGGCCACGTGGAGGAGAACGTCGAACGCCGGCCGCGCACGCTCCTCGTCGAGTGGCTGGAGCCACCTATGGTGGCGGGACACTGGACTCCCGAGATGGTCGAGATAGCAGGGGGAGAGTACGGCGTCGTCGAA
>CAZXNG010000091.1:1289-5401 GCA_964642065.1 uncultured Halobacteriales archaeon | reverse complement strand
AAGATGGGGAGCATAGCCTACGACAACAGCGTCGACAAGGTCGCGAGCCAGCGGGAGTTCTACCAGCAGCTCGACCCCGGCGCGGTCTCGTCCTACGTCGTCACGAGAGGGAAGGCCGACATCTTCGCGCTAGTCGACCGCATCATCCGGCGCGAACACCCCGACCTCTGGCTCGACGCTCCCCAGCGGGTGAAGGAGGTCGTCTACAACCAGGTCGAGGTACGTCTGCCCGACGTCACCGACAGGCTGCTGGAGAAGACGGGTGAGAACATCGACGAGCTGATGAACGTCAAGATGATGATAATCAACCACCTCGAGGAGAACCCCCGGCTGTTGAACAAGATGTTCCTCGAGGTCGGCGACAAGGAGCTGAAGTTCCTCGTCAACTCCGGCTTCATCTTCGGCACCCTGCTCGGATGCTTCTCGGTCCCCCTGTTCGTCTACGTCGACGCCTGGTGGGTGCTGCCCGTCGCCGGCGCCGGCGTCGGCTACCTCACGAACTACATAGCGATAAAGGCGATATTCTCGCCCGTGCAGGAGTACAAGATAGGGCCTTTCAGGATACAGGGGCTGTTCATCAAACGTCAGGACGAGAGCGTCGAGAAGTACGCGTCCATCGTCGCGAGAGAGGTTCTGACGGTGGAGAACGTCGCCCGTCACCTGCTGTACGGTCCGAAGTCCGACCGCACGAGGAAGATGGTCCGCGACAGCCTCCGGCCGGAGGTCGACAGGTCGGTGGGCATCGCGGAGCCGCTGGTGCGGGCGGTCACGGGGGATGACAGGTACGAGTCCATCCGGGAGTCGATGTCGACCGAGCCCATCGACTACGCCTACGACCTGATGAAGGACACCCAGCTGAACCGCGAACGTAGCGAGCGGATGGAGGAGCTCATCGCCGAAGAGATGAAGAAGCTGCCTCCCGAAGAGTACGTGAAGATGCTCCGTCCCGCGTTCGAGGAGGACGAGTGGCTGCTCATAGCGGTCGGCGCCGTCCTCGGCTTCGTCGCGGGATGGCTACAGCTGCTGGTGGTGACCGCGCTGTGAACCGTCACCGAAGCCACGACGAGGTACGAAGATGACAGAGGACACGAAATCGGACTTGGGAAAGACGTCGAGGGACTCCGGGGGGCTCTACATCTCCGGTCCGGCGAGCTCGAGCGGCGACAGCCACGGTTCTACGGACGACTGTGAAGCCAGCGGACCGCCGGTCGAAGCTGTGGACACGAGACGCGTCCGTGTCAGGCCAGAGCCCCGCAGGGACGAACGCAGAACGCCCGAGAGACGCGGAGATGGGAAGGCCGACCTCGTCGAAGCCTACTCTCCAGAGACCCTTCACGAGGACCTGATAGCTCTCGAGGCAGCGTTGCTGGGTTCGGGCGCGGTGGGAGAGGAGGCGCGTCGTCTGTACGAACGGGTGAACGACACGCTCGAGGACTTCTACTGGATAGCCCACATAACCGCGACGGCGACGAGCCGTGCGGCGAAGTACTCGCTCTGGAGCGGTGTGAGGACGGGGACCCGGATGGTCAGGGCGATGGGGTCGGCGCGGTCGTTCGAGGAGTTCGTCGACAGGTACGAGGAGATCGCCGTCGACGAGATGGAGAGACACGAGGTCCGCGCAGACGGAGACGGAGTACGACGCGGAGAATCCAGAGAGCGGGGTCGGGTAGACCCTGGCTCGGCCGAGGCGCTCCGCAGCAGAGGTGAGGAACTGCTGGAGATGTCCGCGGACGTCGACTACGACTCCGACGTCCATCCCGCGTTCTCCGACATACTCGACCAGCTCGCCCCCGACGAAGCCCGGATACTCCGTCTTCTCGCGATGGAGGGGCCCCAGCCGTCCGTGAACGTCCGGGACGGGGGCTGGTTCCCCATATCCACCGACCTCGTCGCAGCGGGGCTGTCGATGGTGGGAACGGAGGCGGGACTGATACACGAGAGGCGTACGCAGGCCTACCTCAACAACCTCAACCGACTCGGACTCGTATGGTTCTCCGACGAACCCGTAGAAGAGATAAAACGATACCAGCTGGTGGAGGCTCAACCCGACGTCAAGCAGGCTATAGACAGCTGCAAACGGGCGAAGGTCGTCCGCCGGAGCATACATCTCACTCCGTTCGGCCTTGAGTTCTGCAGAGTGTGTCTGCCCGTCGAGATAAGGTACGAGGACGCATCTGGGGTGTACGACGCCCCGATAAACCGCACCGAACGAGGCGGCTCGAAGGGTCAGACGAGAGTGAAGGAATCCGACGGCGGCAGATAGCTCATCCCTGAAACCCCCCTGCGATCAACAGCGGGAACACCAGCGTCGCCTCCGCCTGCACCAGCGCGTAGTTCGACTCGTCTTCGTCCGCCTTTATCTTACCCCAGCTCACGGCTTCCTCCGGAGGCGCACCGGAAAGCGAGCCGTCGCCCTCCATACCCGTGGAGATGTAGACCGCGTAGTCCGCTCCACCGCGGAACAGGTTCGTCATTATCGCGTGGTGTTTGGGAACTCCCGCGCCGACGCTCACTATCCCCGTCGTCTCTGCCAGCAGACCCTCGTCGATGAGTTCGCCGTAGTCGGCGGACACCTCGATACCTACCTCTCGGTCGACCTTCTGCTTGTAGTAGTAGTAGAGGAAGTTCCCTATCTCCGCGTCCATGAACGCCGGACAGTAGACCGGTACGTCCTCGTCCGCTGCACAGGACAGCACGCTGTCGCGGTCGTCCAGCGTCTCACCTATTTCCCGGGTGAACTCCCGGGGCGTCCTGAGGTCGTCTTCGGCGAAGAAGTCGTCGAAGAAGTCGTACAGGTACTCCTCGAGCCAGACGTACCTGTCGCTCGGCACGTATATGTTCCCCAGACGGTTGACGCCCTGCTCCCTGAGCTCCGCCTCGTCCGCTTCCCAGCTACCTATCCTGAACGGCTTCTCCGTCTTGATTACGTCCTCTGCCACCGCTCCCGACGTCGTTATCAGGACGTCGACGAAGCCCTCCCTCACCAGGTAGGCTATCGCCTCACGCAGACCGGACGAGACTATGTTCGACGTGAAAGACAGGTATATATCCGCGTCGTCGTCCTTCATCCGGCGTACCACATCGCAGGCTTCCGCGAGATGAGTGGCCTGGAACCCGGTAGTTGCGTACGCGTCCAGAAGGTCGTCGACGTCTAGCTCTCCGTCGAAGTCGTAGCCCCTGACTTCGGCACCGCCGGGTTCCTCATCGCTGCCGGGCACCACGTGGTCCCTCGTATCGTCCGAGTCCATGGAGGATTTCGCCGGCGAGCTACATTGAATGCCACGGTATAAGGCGTGAAACCCGCGAGCCCGGGCTCTACTCCTGACCGAGCCACGGCCGACGTTTAACGCTCCGTCTAAAACAGCCGTCAGCGGTATGTCAGCACACGTCCAAGGGACGTGTATGTCCTCCGAGGGCGAAGAGGTCGAGCTACCTGACGAGCTACACACACGGGAGTTCGCCCTCGACCCGTATCCCTGGTACCGGAGGCAGCGAGAGAGGTCCCGCGTGTCCTACGACTCTGAAGGCAGACACTGGAACGTCTACGGGTACGAGGCCGCGGTCGACGTGCTCTCTTCACCCGAGACCTACTCCAGCCGCGCGCTAGCGGAGGGAAGCATCGCGTTCGAACACACGATGTTGTCGATGGACCCTCCGGAGCACACCGAAAGACGTGCGGTCGTCGAGGAGTTCTTCCACCCCGAGGAGGTCACCGGACACGAGGCCGACGTCAGACGGCGCGCGGAGGAGCTACTGGACGACGCGCTCGAAGAAGGGAGGTTCGACGGAGTCGAGGACCTCGCGTATCCGCTGCCGATAATGACTATATGCGACGTCTTAGGCGTCCCCAGCGACGACTGGAGGAAGTTCAAGGCGTTGAGCGACTCGGCCGTCGCCGGACCGATGTCGACCGGTGGGGACGAGGAGGCGCTCGAAGAAGCGCGTCAGAAGGCCGTGCTCGACACCGGTAGGGAGCTACATCGATACGTCGAGGAGCGGAGAGCCAGCCCAGGCGACGACCTTATATCTCGAGTGGTGGAGTGGGACCACGAGATGTCGCACTACGAGCTGCTCAGGATGTTCGGCCTCCTGATGGCGGCGGGCAACGTCAC
>CAZXNG010000091.1:0-1189 GCA_964642065.1 uncultured Halobacteriales archaeon | reverse complement strand
GGACTGTTCTACGAGCACCAGATACCCCGGCCCTGGGACGAAGACGCCGAACGACGTGTCTACGACGAAGCCCTCGACCAGATAGAGCTCGCGGACGAGGTCGGCGTCGACTACGTCTGGGAGGTCGAGCACCACTTCCTCGAGGAGTACAGCCACTCCTCCGCGCCGGAAGTGTTCCTCGCCGCAGCCGCGGAACGCACCGAGGACATCCGCATCGGACACGGCGTCAAGCTGACTCCGGCCGCGTACAACCCGACGCCCCGAGTCGCCGAGCAGGTGGCTACCCTCGACCTCGTCAGCGACGGCCGTGTCGAGTTCGGCACAGGCGAGAGCGGCTCCACCGTCGAGCTTGAGGGGTTCGGCGTAGATGTCGAGGAGAAGTACGATATGTGGCTGGAGGGTGTCCGCGAGGCCTGCAGGATGATGGCGATGGAGCCCTACCCCGGCTGCGACGGCGACTACCTCTCGATGCCGGCGCGCAACGTCCTCCCGAAACCCGTGCAGGACCCGCATCCCCCGCTCTGGATGGCGTGCAGCAGCCGGGAGATGATACAGGAGGCGGCGCGCCGCGGCGTCGGCGCCCTCTGCTTCGCGTTCCGCACTCCGGAGGAAGCCGAGGAGTGGGTGGACGTCTACCTCGAGACCTTCAAGGAGGAGTGCGTCCCCGTCGGCTTCGACGTCAACCCCCGGGTGGCGATGGCGACGGGGTTCAGCTGCCATCAGGACCACGACACAGCCGTGGAACGCGCCGAGGGATTCGACTTCTTCCGGTGGGCGCTCGCCTACTACTACGTCTTCGGCAGCCACGCCCCGGGCTTCGACAGCCTGTGGCAGCAGTACCAGGACGGGCCCGACGAGCTACCGAACCTCGCGGACACCGCGATAGGCACCCCGGAGGAGCTTCGGGACACCTGCGAGAGGTACGAGGACGCGGGCGTCGACCAGCTGCTGCTCGTCGGACAGGGTGGGGACGTCGAACACGAACACGTCTGCGACTCCATCGAGCTGTTCGCCGACGAGGTGATGCCGGAGCTCCACGAGGGAGAGGAGGAGCGCCGTAGACAGAGGATGGAGGAGCTCGAACCGTACGTCGAGGATGCTTTCGAACGCAAGGAACAGGTGGAGAACGTCGACCGCGACGATGTCGAAGAGGTGGAGCCCTACGACCGCGACTACTCGAAGTACCTCT
>CAZXNG010000090.1:4323-5402 GCA_964642065.1 uncultured Halobacteriales archaeon | reverse complement strand
TGTCGGTGTAGCTGGTGGAACGGGACTGGCCGAACACCGTGAACGTCAGGTCGAACGTCACCTCGCGTTCACCGGAGGACTCGAACGTGTGCTGGAACTCCTGACGAATCTCGACTCCGTCGTACATCTCCATGGAGTACGATCTGTCCTCCACCTCATCCCCGTCGACCGACATCGAGATGTCCGTCGTAACCTCCCTCTCGACCGGGGGGTCGTGGACGACACCATTGTATACGATGGTGGTCTCCTCGCCCGCGACCACCGTGTCCTCGAACTCGACGTCGTGGTCCATATCCTGCGCCGTAGCCGGAGACACGGCGACAAAGGTAGCGGTCGTCGCGATGGTCAGCACGAGCAGTATCTTGCTGTATTTCATGATATAGACTGATTTCGGAGGTGAATGCGTATAGTCTTTGTTGCCGTTGTGAGAGATGTTACGGCCCTGCCCCAGAGGGTGAAAAGATTTATATAGGTTTAGTCCAGCGTCTCCGCCTGTGTTGAGGAGAACTTTCATCGGCTCCGCGCTCGCGATGGCGAGTTCGGGCTGCGTCTCCGCTCTCGAGGAGCACCGCGAACAGCTCACCTACGGGGAGTGGTACGAACGACCCGACGGGGTCGCGCTCTCCGTCGACCCACCTGAGTCCACCCGACGGATAGAGTTCGGACAGCAGACCTTCACCCCCGACGACAGCCACTTCTACCTCGTGGTGCCCGTCACCGTGGAGAACCGGACCGAGGACACCATCACTCCACCATCTGAAGACGACTTCGAAGCGGGCGACGGCCGCGCACTCCCGTTCTCCCGCGGTACCATGGCGGTTTCTGACGGCTACACGTCGACCACGGTAGAGCCTGGAGACAGCCGGAGGGCTAACCTGGTCTTCGAGGTCGAGAGCGGCAGGAACGCCGCCACGGTGCCCGTGCACTACGAGCACACGATGTGGCGGTGGAGCGCGACGTGGAGCGCCTGAAGTCGAGGCCAGAGCGGCGGACCCGTCAGCCGTCGTCGAAGCTCCAGCCCACGTTGCCGGCGACCTCGTCGAGAGTCATGTACTCCCAGCCAAGCTTCTCCGCCATCA
>CAZXNG010000090.1:0-4313 GCA_964642065.1 uncultured Halobacteriales archaeon | reverse complement strand
TGCGCTACGAGCACACTATGTGGCGGTGGAGCGCGATGTGGAGCGCTCGATAGCGAGGAGACGGAGATCTCAGCCGTCGTCGAAGCTCCAGCCCACGTCGTCGGCGACCTCCTCGCGGCTCATGTACTCCCAGCCCTGCTTCTCCGCCATCACCTCGTCGCGCTTCGACGAGCCGACGTAGATGTACCTGTCGGCGTCGATACCCATCTCCTCACGCGCCCGCCTGAGCGTCTCCATCTTCCCGCTCTTCGGCCCCGGGAAGAAGTCGACGTGTATCTCGCGCTTCGCGCAGAAGCCGTTGACGACGTGCTGGGGTTTCTCGCTGACGACGCCTACCCACTCCGCCCAGACTTCGATGTCTCCGAGGCTCTCCGCCGGCTCCTCGAGCTTCGACAGCACTCCCTCGAACTCCAGTGCGACGCAGACCGAGGGCATCTCGTCTTCGTCTCCGTCGTCTACCTCCGCCATCGACACGAGGTAGATGCCCGTCGTCCTTGCTCTTTCCGGAAAGCGTATGTCGGCGGCGGCTGGCATGTAACCTAACCAGATGGAAGACTCCGGCGAAGACGACGTCGACGGACGCGAGGAGGTGGGACCGGACGCCGGCGGCCACGACCTCGACGTCCAGCCGACGCCCGAGGACGGAGCCGAGAGCAGCGCGACCATGGGAACCGGAGGCGGCGACGCGGAAGAAGACGAAGGCGTCGGGGACGTGGAGGTCGTCGAAGCCGACGCCGGAGACACGGGCCCCGGGGACGGAGATGAGGGTGACGGCGAGATATTCCTCGTGGGTACGGCGCACGTATCCGAAAAGAGCGTCGAGGACGTCGAGCGCGCCATCGACGAGCACGAACCCGACGTCGTCGCCGTCGAGCTCGACGAGAAACGGTTCAAGTCCATCAAGGGCGACACCCCCGACGACCTCAGCCCGAAGGACCTGTTAGAGGGTAACAAGCCGTTCGAGCTGCTGATATACTGGCTCCTCAGCTACCTGCAGACGAAGCTCGGCGACGAGTTCGGCATCGAGCCAGGCGCCGACATGCTCGCCGCGATATCCGCGGCGGAGGACCGCGGCCTCCCCATCGCGCTCGTCGACCGCGACATCAACGTCACCGTCGCCCGCCTCTGGAGCAAGATGTCGGTCTGGGAGAAGCTGAAGTTCGTCGGCGGGCTCGTCGCGGGTCTCGCGGGGCTCGGCCGTACCGTCGACGAGGAGGCGATGGACGTCGACGAGATGCTGGAGGGCGACATGGTCGAGGTGCTCATAGACGAGTTCAGGGAGTTCAGCCCCCGCGGTGCGGAGGCGTTGATAGACGAGCGCGACGCCTACATCGCTGCCAACCTCGTCGCGTTGAGGAACGAGGGGTACCGCGTCGTCGCCGTCATCGGCGCCGGCCACCAGAAGGGGATAGAACGCTACCTCGACGCGCCGGAGACCATCCCCGAGATAGAGCCGCTGGAGTCGTCGAGCGGCGGCCGCAGGTTCTCGGTGTTCAAGTTAGTCGGCTACGCCATCAGCGTCTTCATCATCGGTATGTTCGCGTTGCTGGTGATGGCTGGCGCCGACAACAGGTTCCTCGCGGAGCTGTTCGTCTACTGGTTCCTCGTCAACGGAGCGTTCGCCTTCGCAGCAGCGCTTCTCGCCGGCGGCCACCCCTACAGCGCGACGGTCGGCGGCCTCGTCGCCTGGATGACGTCGATAAACCCCGCGCTCGCCCCCGGCTGGTTCGCCGGCTACGTCGAGCTACGTTACCGCGACGTCAGCGTCGACGACATCGACGACATCAACGAGATACTCGGCGACGTCGAAGCCTCGACGCGCGAGCTCCTCGGGCGGATGAACCAGGTGCCGACGTTCAAGCTGCTGCTCGTCGTCGCGTTCACCAACCTAGGCAGCATCGTCGCCACCGGCCTGTTCATCTTCGTAGTGCTGCCCGTAGTCGGCGCAGACGTCGATATGACGGCTATGCTGGAGCAGGGTCTGACGAACAGCTGGCGAGAGGTCACGGGTCTCGTCCACAGCCTGCTTCCCGCCTGAATCACGAGTGGGTCTACCTATCCTCTCCGCCGAACAGGACTCCGACGGCCGCGGTCAGCCCGACTGCCGCGACCGCGGCGACTCCCGCCGCGACCCCGACCTCCGGGGCATCCGACAGCGCGTGCCGCGGGCTCCGCGCGGGATGGCGGTCGACGTGGAGCGTGTACCGGTCGTCGAACTCCCGGAGATGTAGCTCTCGCCGGTCTCCGTCGCGGAGCCGGGAGGCGAGTATCCGGTAGTCCGCCCGCTGTCCCACCCTCCTGCCGAGCACGGAGCCCCTGTAACCGGAGTCGCACGGGTCCTCCACCGCGTCCCCTGGTAGCTCCGTCTTGACTCCGGGCTCCAGGTGCTCGAGGGCGGCGCGCGACGTGCGTTCGAGGGGGTCGAGGTCCGCGCCGCAACCGCACCGCTCCGCGGCGAGAGCGACGTCCTCTCCGCAGCCGTGACAGGCTACGGAGTCGGGGAGTTCGACGGGTTCGCGCATGTTACTCAGTTCGAGAAGCGCGGATATATGCCTTCTGAGGCTGTAGGTCGTTTCACGCGTGAACGGTCTGAAGCGTCTCCGTGGTTCGGCGCGCGCGGCTCCCGACTCGTCGGCTGCGTGCGCGGGGCGCGCGCCCTTCCTCAGCGGACTCTTGCTCGCCGAAACTACCCCACGGAATCTGCCGTGACGGTCCAGGCTTAGCTCGGCCTCTCGCAGGAGTATCCTGGTCGCTACACCCGTTGTAGATATAGCTCGCGATGCGGGGGAAGCCTCATGGCCAGATGCAGGAGCGCAGGAGTCGTGACCCTGAGGTGCTGCGACGTCGCGCTTGACTGTTCTGGACGTCCGTCCACAGGTAGGCCGTCGACCGACCGATGACGTTCACGACCTGCGGCCGACGACAGGATTCAGTCGTTTCGAGACGGGGTTTCGGTCGAAGCCCCAAACGGTGTGAACCCCTGTCACGCCCCGTGGTTTTCGCTAGGTTTAAGGTCGATATCCGCCTACGACGTGTTGCGACACACGGGCCGGACGTGACCCGCGTTGAGTGGTCGTCGACGCCGTGTCGGCGACGGGTGATGGACGAGGAATCCGTTGCCTTTATCTCTACGCGGGAGAAACGTTCAGGTCCGGAAGATGAGGATTCGAGGGCTCGCGGTCCGCCGCGAGTTCGGATCTGATGGAAGTTGTGACGGTTCGGTGAAATCCGACGGATGTCGATTTCATCGAATCCCGCCAATTAGCAAGCAGCCTGCCATATCGGCAGGCTAGATTCCGGTTGATCCTGCCGGAGGCCATTGCTATTGGGATCCGATTAAGCCATGCGAGTCGAGGGTGTAAACCCGGCGAACTGCTCAGTGACACGTGGCCAAACTACCCTGTGGAGGAAGATAACCTCGGGAAACTGAGGATAATATTCCATAGGTGCCTATGACTGGGATGTCCTGGCACCGAAACGTTCCGACGCCACAGGACGTGGCTGCGGCCGATTAGGTAGACGGTGGGGTAACGGCCCACCGTGCCCGTAATCGGTATGGGTTGTGAGAGCAAGAGCCCAGAGATGGACTCTGAGACACGAGTCCAGGCCCTACGGGGCGCAGCAGGCGCGAAACCTTTACACTGCACGAGAGTGTGATAAGGGGATCCCAAGTGCCCGCGCCTAGCGTGGGCTTTTCTGAACCGTAAAGTGGTTCAGGAATAAGGGCTGGGCAAGACCGGTGCCAGCCGCCGCGGTAACACCGGCAGCTCGAGTGATGGCCAATATTATTGGGCCTAAAGCGTCCGTAGCTCGCCGAACAAGTCCGTCGGGAAATCCGCCCGCTCAACGGGTGGACGTCCGGCGGAAACTATTCGGCTTGGGACCGGAGGACCCGAGGGGTACGTCGTGGGTAGGAGTGAAATCCCGAGATCCTCGACGGACCGCCGGTGGCTAAAGCGCCTCGGGAAGACGGATCCGACAGTCAGGGACGAAAGCTTGGGTCTCGAACCGGATTAGATACCCGGGTAGTCCAAGCTGTAAACGATGCTCGCTAGGTGTGGCGTAGGCTACGAGCCTGCGCTGTGCCAAAGGGAAGCCACGAAGCGAGCCGCCTGGGAAGTACGTCTGCAAGGATGAAACTTAAAGGAATTGGCGGGGGAGCACTACAACCGGAGGAGCCTGCGGTTTAATTGGACTCAACGCCGGACATCTCACCGGCCCCGACTGCAGCCATGACGGCCAGGCTGATGCCCTTGCTCGAGCTGCAGAGAGGAGGTGCATGGCCGCCGTCAGCTCGTACCGTGAGGCATCCT
>CAZXNG010000089.1:0-5440 GCA_964642065.1 uncultured Halobacteriales archaeon | reverse complement strand
CTGACGGAGGCGGTGCAGCGGTGCGCTGAGTGGCTCGACGTCCCCGACGAGTACGGGGTGCTGCCGATGACCGACGACCCCGTGTCGAGCTACGTCCACACGCCCGACGGCCCGATGCACTTCCAGAGGTGGTGGGTGGCGGAGGACGGCGAACCCCCGGTGGAGGACGTGGACTTCCGGGGTAGCGGGCGCGCCGGCATCACCGACGAGGTCCTCGAAGCTCTGAGACATCCCGTCGTCGTCGGGCCGTCAAACCCCGTCACCAGCCTGGGTCCGATGCTCTCGGTCGCGGGGTTCCGTGAGGCGCTCGGCGGTACGAAGGTGGCAGCGGTGTCGCCTTTCGTCGGCGGCGACGTCGTCAGCGGGCCGGCGGCAGAGCTGATGGAGGCCGTCGGACTGGAGCCGTCGACCCGCGGCGTCTACCACGCCTACGAGGGGTTCCTCGACGTCCTCGTCGTCGACGAAACCGAGGGGGAGATAGACGTCGACTGCGAGGTCGTGGCTGCCGACACGGTCATGGACGACGCGTCCGATGCTGCCGCGCTGACGCGTGATATCCTAGACGCGCTGGACCGAGCCTGACTCCCCTACGAAGATGCCCGCGGGTTCAGAGGTCCTCTAGCTCGTCCATGACCTCGTCGGCGAGGTCGACCATCTCCTGGACGTTTATCTCCTCCCCTCCTACGTCGAGGGTTGCGCCCTCGTCGTCCTCGGCATCCTCGTCTTCTCCCTCTGCGGCGACCTCCTGGTCGTCGGTCTCCCGGGTTTCTCGGGCTTCCGCGGCTTCTCCGGCAGGTTCGGATGCAGCGGTCTCTCCCAAGCCCGCTGCCGGCTCGGAGGAGGGGGCTTCGCGACCTGCTTCCGGGGGAGTGGTCTCCGGCTGCTCCGGCGGCGTCTCGACGTCTCCGGTCTCCTGACTTTCGGCGGCGGCTTCGGCCTCGACCTCCCCCGATGCAGGCTCCGCGCTCCCTTCCTCTTCGGATTCCTCGACGTCCTCGCCGCGGGTCTTCCTCTCGTACTTCTCGAAAGCCTCGTCCACCATGTCGCTGATGGGTTCCTCCTCCTGTTCCTCGAGGACTGCGGCCTCGGCCTCCGACGCCTCCCCGGAGCGCTGCGATTTCGCTGCCTGAGCCTGTGTGTCGCCTTCCCTCCCGAGAGCTTCGGCAGCTGCCTGACTTGCGTCAGCCTGTACAGCTCCTCCGGATGGGGCCTCTTCGACGGTCTCCACCGGTGTCTCCCGCGGCGGCTGGCGTCCTTCTCGCGTCTCCGGCGGCGTCACCGCTTCGACGGAGTCGACGAGGGAGTAGGGTGCGTGGAAGGCGTAGGCTTCCCCGAGCTCTATCTCCGGGAGGTCCCCGACGGTGTCGGGGCTTCCGAAGACGTCGTCTTCGCGGAGGTAGTACTTGCAGGGTCGTCCGTTCTTGAACAGGACGACGTCGCCGGCCTCGGTGACGAGGTATCCGGTGAACCTCCTGTGGTTGAGGTGTTCGACGGTGCTCTCCAGCCGCGGGTAGACCTTCTCCTGCGGACGGTCGACGGGGAGCACGACGGGGACGCTGCCTTCGTCGTCGCCGACACGCGTGGGTATCTGGACCCCGTTTATCGCGTTCGCGACCGCTCGGACGTGGTCGACGAGGGGCTGCCGGTCCTCGTACCCGATATCGTCGAGTCCGCGCACCACGGAGATCAGACGTTCGTGGAGCTCTCCGCGGCCCGGCATCTCCTGTCCACCGGTGAGGTAGCTGACGCTGCTGACGAGCACCGTGGCGACGAAGACGAACAGCACGGCGGGGAAGTACGGGGAGTAGATGAAGTCGAGCTGTCCGCCGACGAGCAGGAGGCTGTAGACGATGAGGAGGATGACGCCGTACAGTCCGACGATGTCGATCTCGTTGAAGAACTCGAGGACGTCGGGGTTGTCGAGCCATCTGTAGGCCTCTACCGCCATCGTTACGGCGAGCAGGCCCGCGGCTGCCGCTGGGAACCAGAGGTTCTGCCGCTGTCCGGTGTACTCGACGGCGGTGTAGCCGATGACGACGGCGAGCACCACGAATCCGACGACGTCCGTCCTGTCCCTCAGCAGCAGACGTTCGAACACCAGCGCGACGGCGAGCACGGCGGCGAGGGCAGCACCTGCGTACAGTCCCTCGACTGCGCGGACGCCGTACACCGCCGAGGTTACGGTGACGGCGAACAGGAAACCGACGAGCACGACGGCTTTCAGCCCCGCGGTCTCGAGGAAGGTGTCGACTACGGGGCCGCGGCCGGTTTCACCCCCGCCCGCCGAACCACTGGGTGTTTTCACGTTTGATAGAGGCATTCGTCGTTTAAGAACTTTGTCTGTCCAGGGGTTACGGCGGCCCCGCAGACCCGAGAGATGTTCACCGCTGACCCCCTCGCTTCGACAGGTCCTCTATGATGTCGTCGGCTCTCCTGAACATCTCGTCTATGTCGACCTCCTGTCCACCCACCTGTATCACCTGATCCTCCGTCGCAGTCGGAGCCTCCGTCTCCACCGTCTCGGGCTCCGGCTCCACGCGCTCGCGTCCGGTCTTCGGGAGCACGGCCTCCAGCTGGTTTACGACGGCGTGCGTGGTCTCGAACAGCCTCGCGTCGGCTTCACGGACGTCCGACGGTTCGTCGGTGTACTCCCCGCCGACGAACGAGTTCACCAGTGTGCCGTTCCTGAAGAGGTGGACGTCGTCGCCGTGGAGGGCGTAACCCGTGTGCCGGCGACGGCTCGCCTCGTCCAGCAGCTCCTCTACCCCGCAGACTTCGACGACTTCGTCGGGGTCCTCGTCCGGGAGGACGACGGGTATGCCGCCGTACTTGTCCCGTACCTCCGTCGGCAGGGTGACGCCGGAGAGCACCTCCCCCATGTTCCGGAGCTTCGAAGCTATGTCCCTGCGGAGCACGTCGTCGTCGACGTCCTTCGTCTCCCGCACGAGCCCCACGAGCACCTCGTTGAAGTCGGTGTCGGGGGTGACGAAGACCTGCTCCCGGACTATCCTGTAGCCGGCCACGACGGCGAAGAACGTGCTGACGAGCACGAAGGCGAGCGCGGGGAAGACCGGGTGGTGAGCGAAGCTCGACCAGCCGGCGTAGACGACGATGGCGTACACGAGCAGGAGCTCGGAGAAGACGAAGCCGACTACGTCGAGGTTGGTCAGCTCGTCGGAGTCCCCGGAGTCGAGCTCCACCTCGCCGAACCTCAGCCCCGGGCTGGACTTGTAGACGAAGTCGGCGACGACGGAGGCGAACAGGAAGAACGAGGAGAAGAGCGCGAACCTCCACGACGGCACGAATCCGAGCGATACCATCACGGTGAAAGCCGTCGCTATCAGAACCATGGAGACCCCGGGCCAGTCGACGCCTGTCTCCGGCCACAGCGCTCTGTCGACCGCGACCGAGAACCCGAGAGCGAGGGTGAGGACGACTCCGGAGGTCACGGCGAGCGGTGTAGCGCCGGGTAACGCGGCTTCGACGGTGGAGTAAGCGGACGCCAGCGCCGCCATCGCGACGAGGCTGCCTAGGAGGACGAAGCCCTTGACCCCGACTAGGGAGACGAGCTTCGCGACGTAGGGCCTGGCCTGGGCTTCACCAGCGGCCTTCTCCCTGGAGCTCATGTTATCTCTTGGAAGGTTACGCGAACGCAGACACTAAACTCTTGCCGTGAAGGTGCTGTAAACCGGAATTTGGACAGGGTTATACAGGTGAAAGACGTAGAGTGTCTGGACCCATGGCAGACTCCGCCAGACAGACGGACGCGTCCGTCGTAGGGGTCAACAGCGACGACGCGGAGGACCTGATAGGCGCGCTGTCGTCCGACACAGCCCGTCAGATACTCGACAGCCTCCACGAGTCGCCGTCGACACCCAGCGAGGTCGCCGAAGCAGTCGACACCACCCTACAGAACGCCCGCTACCACCTCGGGAACCTCGAAGACGCCGAACTCATCTCGGTGCACGACACCCGTTACTCCCCGAAAGGCAGGGAGATGAAGGTCTACGCCCCCGAGAAACCCACCGTGGTCTTCGTCGGCGGCGACGACGAAGGCGACCGCCTGCGGGACCTGCTGACCGAGGCGTTCGCCGGCCTACTCGGACTCGGAGTCGTGGCAGCCGGAGTCGAGTACCTGTACCGAGCGTACGCCCCCGAGCCCCAGGCGGCTCCGACCGCGGGAGGAGACGGCGGAGACGACGCCGGCTTCGCTATGGAGCAGGCGGACGGCGGAGCCCCTACCGAGGATGCTGCAGACGCGGCGTCCGACGGAGCACCAGAGATAGTCGAGATGGCTATCGAAGCCGCGACGCCTGGAGTCCTGGTCTTCCTCGGCGGAGCCGTAGTCCTTCTGTCGTTCCTGCTCCTCCGGTACGGACGCGGCGACGGATAGGTGGCGCGTCCGGAGGAGTCATCCGAGTTAAGTAGCCGCCGCATGTACCAGACGCCGATGAACCACACACGCGGCTGCCAGCGGCCGAACCGTCTACGGAGGAGGCTATGGCTCTAGAGTCCGCGGAGAACGCCGAGCTCGCGCTACTGGTGGAGGCGGGAAGCATGCCGAAGCCCGGGAACGTAGAGCCCGCCCGGGACTTCGACGACACCACGTACCACCAGTTCCAGGCGGCCGCCGTCGGTAGCCGACGCGGGCTACGGGAGGCGGCCGAAGGCGGCGACGTCGGCACCTGCTTCCGCCGCGCCGTCGAGGGTACCAGCCGTCACTCCGGCGGAAACACTTACTTCGGCGCCCTTCTTCTGCTGACGCCGCTCGTCGCAGCCGCAGGGGACGACGAACTCGACGGCGTCGAAGGGGTCGTCGAGGATACGACGTCGGAGGACGCGGCGGAGTTCTACCGGGCGTTCGACGCGGTCGACGTGAACCTAGGAGACACCGACCCCGGCGGACTGCCGGACGCACGCGAACCCGAGACGGCCGCAGAGGAGGCGGTCGACCGCGGTCTCTCGCTACACGAGGTCATGCGAGAGAGCGCGGAGGTCGACGACGTCGCCGCAGAGTGGACGTACGGCTTCCAGCGCACGTTCGACCGCGCCGACGACCTGGAGGCGGTGGTCGACGACGGCGCTCCGACGACCGAGGCGGTCTCCGCGGTCTACCTCGACATGCTGCGCAGCCACCCCGACAGCCACGTCGCCAGGGTGCACGGCGAACACGTCGCCCAAGACGTCGTCGGCATGGCGAACAACCTCGACGTCGCCGCCCTCGACCGTCGGCTGCGGTACGACGGCATCAACCCCGGCGCGACCGCCGACGTGCTCTCGGCCGCGTGCTTCGTCGCGCTCGAAAGAGGAGGGCTCGGGGTTTGACCGGCTGGAGCCTGGTGTACGGCAGGATAACGGAGACCGTAGCGGTCACCGAGGGCGACGGCGGCTACAACGTCGCACCGATGGGGGTCGTCAGGCCGGACTCGGGTTCCGGAGG
>CAZXNG010000088.1:0-5531 GCA_964642065.1 uncultured Halobacteriales archaeon | reverse complement strand
CTCCGGTGTAGCTGACGCCGTCGACGACGGGGCTGACGTCGGCGCTGGTGCCTCCCATGTCGAAGCTGACGGTGCCGCCATCTTCGACTGCGGCTGCGCCGACGACCCCGGCGGCAGGCCCCGACATCAACGTCGACACCGGTCGTTCCGCTACGGTGTCGGCGGACGCGGAGCCGCCGTCGCTCTTCATGATACGAGGCGAGGGCAGGGCGATGCTCTCAGCTTCCCCGACGAGCCTGTCGACGTAGTCGACGACGACGGGCTTCACGTAGGCGTCGACGACGGCCGTCGACGTACGCTCGTACTCCCTGAACTGGGGGTGTACCTCCGACGACAGGCTGACGTGGACGTCGACGTCCTCGTCGTCGACCGCCTCCGCGACAGCCTCTTCGTTGGAGCCGTCGACGTAGGAGTGGAGCAGCGAGACCGCGACTCCGTCGTAGCCGGCTTCCTCGATCTCTTCCACGACCTCCTCGACCTCGGCGGCGTCGACCTCCTGCTCCACGCCTTCTGCGGTCGTGCGCTCGGAGACGACGTACCTGTCGTCCCGCGAAACCAGGGTTTCCGCGCCGCGGTCGGAGGGGTCGTACAGCGACGGACGGGTCTGACGTCCTATCTCCACGGCGTCGCGGAACCCTTCCGTCGTGACGAGCGCGGTGTCCCCGCCTTCGTCCTCCAGTAGCGCGTTAACTCCGACGGTGGTGCCGTGGACGAAGCCGTCGACATCGCCGGGTTCGACGCCGGCGCGTTCGCAGACCTCCTCGACGGCGCGGACGACGCCATCGCTCTGGTCCTCCGTCGTCGAGGTCTTCGCCGTGTAGACATCGCCGTCGACGACGAGGACGGCGTCGGTGAACGTGCCGCCGACGTCGACGCCGACGACGGCTTCTCCGGTCAAACCCACCCTCCCCAGGATGTAGATGACGGGTGGAGCCGGTCCGGCTGATGCTTCATGGATGCGGCTGTGGGTGCGCGGCCAATACCGTTTACCCTCTCGGAGACGGTTCTTCCAGAGTCGGCCCGTCAGCTCTCGCGCCGGGTCAGACGGACGTCGAGGCAGACGTTGTAGTCGTAGGGCGCGTACGACCGGACCTCGACGCGTTCGAGCACCTCGACGTCGTAGCCCCCGTGGTCGGCGGCCTCCCGAACCAGCTCCTCGGCGCCGTCGAACAGGTCGCTCTCGTGCCGGATGTCGTAGTAGTGGAGCACGGCTTCGTCGGCCGCCGCCTCCACCGCGGCGTCGAGGAAGTCGTCGGCGGTGTGCGGCAGGTTCATCACCACCCTGTCGGCGGAGTTCTGTATCTCTCCGGCGACGTCGCGGGCGTCTGCCTCGTGTACCTCCACCCAGTCTCCCACTCCGTTGCGTTCGACGTTCCGTCGGAGGTACCGCACGGCGTCGGGGTTGACGTCGCAGGCGACGACATCGGCGCCCTTGAGCGCCAGCGCCACGGTGTACGGGCCGCAGCCGGCGAACATGTCGAACGCCCGCTCGCCGTCCTCGACCTGCCGGCGCACACGCTGGCGTTCGTTCGCGAGCCTGGGGCTGAAGTAGACGTCGGCGAGGTCGACCTCCAGCTCGACGCCGTACTCCCGGTGGACGACCTCGGTGCCCTCGCGGCCCGCGAGATACACCAGCTTCCGCGTGCGTTCGCGTCCCTGCACCGGGCTGTCGACGCGGTAGACCGCCCGGACGTTGTTGTCCGCCTCCACGAGCGCGTCGGCGACCTCCTGACCTTCGTCTTCGTCTTCGACGAGCGCGACGTCGCCGACGACCTCGTAGCTCGGCTCGTACCCGAGGATGTCGCCGGGCTTGGTCTGCGTCTCCCGCTCCTCGAACTCCCTCTCCACGACGTCGAAGTCCACGTCGCCATCCTTCAGTTCCTCCGTCGACCCGGGCTCCTCCACGACGGGGATGTAGATGTAGCCGTCCTCCTGCTGTATCTCGAGGCCGTGGTCGAGGAGGTCGCGCTCCATCAGCTGTCGACGCACCTCTTCGCCGTCCTCGACGGCCACGCGCACCGCGACGGAGTTCACGCCGCGGGATAGGACGGCTGCCGTCAAGTGAGTTCCGGGTCGACCACCGTGGAGCCCCTGAACCGGTGTACCGCAGTGGTTAAACGTCGTTGGGGCATCCGGGCGAACGATGATACTCGGCGTGGACGCCGGAGGCACCAACGTCGACGCCGCTCTCGTCGGCGAAGACGGCGTCCAGGACACCGCCAAGCTACCGGCGGAGGACGCGTCTCGCTCCGTACTACGGGACCTGCTGGAGGAGGTGTCCGACGGCGTCGCGGTAGACCGCGTCGTCGCCTCCACCACCCGGGTGCTGAACGAACTCGTTCAGGACCGGCTGCCGGACTGCACCGGAGTCCTCGTGCCCGGCGTCGGACTCGCCCCCGAGCACGCGTTCGCCGCCGACGAGAACCTCGTGATGCGCGGCTGCGTCGACCACCGCGGCAGAGTCACCGAGGGCCCCGTAGTCGACGGACAGCCCTCGAACCCCGTGGTCGCGGTGACGGCGAAGTTCTCGCCCCGCAACCCCTCGGTGGAGCAGGAGGTGGCGGACGAGCTCGACGCCGACTTCGTAGCGCTCGGCAACGACGCCGGCGGCCGCTTGGACTTCCCCGGAAGGGCGTCGACCGCGGCGGCGAACGCCCGGTCGAAGCCCGCTTTCGAAGAGTTCTCCACCGCGTTCTCGGAAGCGGCGCAGGATGTCGGATTCGACGCACCCATCTACTACCTCCGCGGCGACGGCTCCATGGTCGGCGAAGACGCCGCGAAGGCTACGCCTGCCGCGACGACGCGGAGCGGACCCGCCTCCAGCAGCGTCGGACTCCTCGCTCTCTCCGGCGAAGACGAAGCCGTCTGCGTAGACGTCGGCGGCACCACCACCGACGTCACCCCGGCTTCGGAGGGCTACCCGGAGACCGAGGAGGGTTTCGACCGCCGCGGCGTCTCGACCTTCTACGAGGGCGTCCGCTCCGTCGACCTGCCGCTGGGCGGCGACACCGTGATTGAGGACGGCGAGCTCGCCCGCCGACGGGAGGACTACGCCGCCGCCTTCGGGGGCGAGAGACCGACGTTGACCGACGCCCTCAACGTGCTGGGTGCGGAGGTCGGTGACGCCGACGCCTCGAGGGCGGCGTTCGAGTACGCCGGACTGGACGAAGACGCCGCCCGCCGGGTGGTAGACGGCTACGTAGACGAGGTCGCCTCCGCGGTCGAAGACGCCGCCTCCGCCTCGAAGGGTTCGCCGGAGGTCGCGGTGTTCGGCGGCGTACTCGCCCCCTATCTCGACGACAGGCTCTCAGAGGCGGTGGAGCTCGACGTCGAGGTGCCGGACTGCGCCGACGTCTGCGGCGCCGTCGGATGCGCCGTCGCACGCGTCAGCGTCAGAACCGAGGTACACGTCGACACCGCCCGCGGCCGGATGACGGTGTCCTCGGTCGGCTCCCGCACCGGCTCGGTCGAGGAAGGCAGGAGGTATACCGACGAGGAGCTCCAGGACCTCGTCGTCGACGAGACCCTCCGGGAGACCAGGGCCGCAGGCGGCGAAGACGGAGAGGTCGAGGTGCTCGACCTCAGGAGGTTCAACGTCGTGGAGGGTGCGTCGGTCGAGGGGGAGATAGCCGACGCCGTCGCACGCGTCGAGCCGGGGGTGAACGAGGTTTGACGATGGAGCTCGTCTACCACGAGGACTACCTGCTCCACGAGCACTCGCCGACGCATCCCGAGCGAAGGGAACGGCTGATGTACACGATGGACCAGATGCAGGAGGAGGGAATCTTCGACCTTCCGGAGGTCGAACGTGTGGAACCCGAGCCTGCGACGGAGGACGCCCTCGCCCGCGTGCACACGCGGGATTATCTAGAGCGGCTGCGCGAGATGTCGGAGCGCGGCGGAGGGTCGCTCTCCGGCGACACACACGTCAGCGAGCACACCTGGTACCAGTCGCGGCGGGCGGCGGGCGGCGTCCTCCGCGGCTGCCGCGACGTCGTAGCGGGCGACAGCGCCTCCTCGTTCGTGATGGCGCGGCCCGGCGGCCACCACGCGTTCAGCGACGACGCACACGGCTTCTGCTTCACCAACAACGCCGCCGTCGCCGTCCGCGCGATACAGGAGGAGACGGACGTCGACCGCGTACTGATATGGGACTGGGACGCCCACCACTTCGACGGCACCCAGGAGATATTCTACGACGACCCCAGCGTCCTGACGATGTCGATGCATCAGACCGGCCGCACCCTGTTCCCCGGCACCGGCTACGTCGACGAGGTAGGGGAGGGCGACGGCGAGGGCTACAACGTCAACGTCCCGCTCCTGCCGCGCACCGGCGACAACGGCTACCTCCGCGTCGTAGAGGAGGTGTTCGAACCCGTCGCGCGGCAGTTCGACCCCGACCTCGTCTTCGTCGAAGCCGGACAGGACTGCCACTTCACCGACCCCATCACCGACCTCGGGGTGACGGCGGACGGCTACGCACGGCTGATGGAGAGCGCCGTCGAGATGGCGGACGACGTCTGCGACGGCGACCTCGTCGCGTCGCTGTGCGGGGGCTACGGCATCGAGGGAGGGCTTCCGTACACCAACCTCGCCGTCGTCGCCGCTCTCGCGGGACTCGACACCTCGAACGTCCGCGAACCCGCGGTCTACCAGCCGCCGCAGCGGCAGCCAGACGTCGACGACGTCGTCGCGAAGGTGAAGAGCAGGCTCGGCGACTACTGGGAGCTCTGACCGCCGCTGATGGCGTCCAGCACGTCGCCGCGGGTCACGATGCCGACCAGCCGGCCGTCCTCGTCGACGACGGGCAAGCGGTTGTAGCCCTTCCGCACCATCACTCCGGCGGCCTCGTCGACGGCGACCGACGTCGACACGGTGCGGGCGGGTGACGTCATCACCTCGCGTATCGGGGTCTCGCCGACGTCCTCGACCGCCTCCTCGACGACGTCGTGCTTCTCCAGCCACTCCCGCCAGGGGAACGCCCTCAGCGGTAGCTCGAAAGCCTCGAACGGCGACGGGAGCCAGATGTTCGCCTCCTCCTGACGCGCGTCGACGAGGTCGAGGAGGTCGGCCTCGCTGACGACGCCGACGACCTCGCCGTCGTCGACGACGGGGAGGCCGCTGACGTCGCTCTCGCGGATACGTTTCACGACCTCGCTCACGCGTTCGTCGGGCTCGCAGGTCACGACGTCGGTCTCCATGACCTCTCCGGCTGTCTTCATAGACTGTACGTGGAGCCCCAGGTACATAACTCGGATGCTGACCGTCGAACCGCCGCAGCCTCAGGGTCGAGCGTTCGGTTTTTGAGCCCTCGCCCGGTATCTACTGTCAGCATGCAGCTACGTGGACGAGCGACCACGTTCTACATAGACCTGATATACGGAGTGATGTTCCTCGGGACGTTCGGCTACCTCGCGGTGTCGATGGACCCGAGGGCGGCGGCGTTCGCCGGCGGCATCGTGCTCGGGTACTTCCTCCACGTCTGGGAGAAGATGGAGACCTACGAGCGGATGCTGCGGGAACGCGTCAGC
>CAZXNG010000087.1:0-5587 GCA_964642065.1 uncultured Halobacteriales archaeon | reverse complement strand
CTTCGACGGCGTCGTAGGACGGGAGATACAACCGGACCGCCGGCTGGGCACCGAGTTCAGCGACCGCGCCCAGAAGCGCGGCGCAGGCGGAGTCTTCCACACCGACGAGCTACCGGCGTACGGCGTCACCGAGGACGAGGTCGACCGCCTGCGAGCCGCAGTCGAAGCCTCGCCGGAGGACGCGGTCGCCATCGTCGCCGACGACCCCGCGACCGCGGAGTCCGCCATCGAGGCCGTGGCGGAGCGAGCGGAGGAGGCGCTCGAGGGCGTGCCGGAAGAGACCCGTGACGCCCACGAGGACGGCACGTCTTCGTACCTCAGGCCGCTGCCCGGCGCCGCCCGCATGTACCCAGAAACCGACGTCTACCCCGTCGAACTCGGGGAGTTCGAGGTCGAGGAGCCGGAGATGCTCGACAGACGCGCCGAACGGTACGTCGAAGACCACGGGCTCGACGACGACCTAGCTAGGCAGGTCGCGTACGGCGAGCACATGCCGGTGTTCGAGGAAGCCGTCGAACGCGGCGTCGACCCCGGTCTTGCGGCGACTACGTTGGAAGGCAGCCTCGTGGAGCTACGGAGGGACGACGTCTCCGTCGGGGAGATAACGGACGACGACCTCCTGGAGGTGCTGGAGATGGTGGAGGACGACGAGGTGGCGAAGGAGGCGGTGCCCGAGATACTGCGGGAGGTCGCATCGGGAGCTGGGCCGCGGGAGGCGGTGGAGGAAGGCGACCTCGGCAGCGCGGGCCGCGGCGACGTCGAAGAGGTCGTCGACGACGTTCTCGACCGGAAGAGCGACCTCGTGGAGGACGAGGGCATGGGTGCTTTCAGCGCGTTGATGGGCGTCGTCATGGAGGAGATGCGGGGGAAGGCGGACGGAGAGCTGGTGAGCGACGTGCTGAAGGAGAGGCTTCAGGAGCGAGACTGACGACTCCCGCTACGAACGGGAAGGTACCCTCAGGAGGCGGTCTGATGGGGTTCGACGTATATCTTGCTCGCGGAGGGAACGACCTCCTTAACCTGGCTCTCGACCTGGCGCGTCGTATCCTCGACGCCCGCGACGTCGAGCGAGTCCTCGAACCTGACGTCGGCGGTGACGAGCACGCTGTCGGGGCCCATGTGCAGGGTGCGGAGGTCGACGACCTCGGCGACTCCGGAGGTGCCGGCGACCGCTTCGTGGAGCTCGCGTCTCTCCGTAGGCGTCACGCCCTCGCCGACTATCAGCCCGCGGTTCTCGTAGGCGAGCGCGAGAGCGAAGAACATCAGCAGTCCGCCGATGACGATGCTCGCCACCGCGTCGTAGACGCCGTCGCCCGTCAGGTCGGTGAGTCCGACTCCGGCGAACGCCACGATGACGCCGGCGAGCGCGACGGCGTCCTCCGTCAACGCGGTGATGAGGGGTGCGTCCTTCGACCTCCGGAACGCCTCCTTTAGCGACCCGAAGCCGTTCCGCTCCATCTCCCTCTGCACTCCTGCGTACGCCTTCGCGAGCGCCCAGCTCTCGAACGCAGCCGCCACCCCGAGGACCGCGTAGTTTACGGTGAAGCTCTTCTCCACGTGTTCGGCGCCGAGCGCGTGGTATCCGTGGCGCGCCGACGCGAAACCGGCGACCGCGAACAGCATCACGGAGACCACGAACGCGAAGAAGTACTGCTCCTTCCCGCGGCCGAACGGATGCCGCTGCGACGCCTCCTTCTCCGACAGACGGATGCCGAGCAGCAGCAGAACCTGGTTGCCCGTGTCGCTGAGAGAGTGGTAGGTCTCGCTCAGCATGCTTGAGCTACCGGTCATCGTCCACGCCACGAACTTCGCCACCGCTATCCCGAAGTTCGCGAACAGTGCTGCCCAGACCACTCGTTTCGTCGAAGCCACGCCTTCATCTGGAGGCGGACGTCCCAAAACTCTTTTCTAACGTCCCGACTGTTTCGCTGTATGTCAGTCCTGGCCACCGTGGTGCTCGCGTTCTGGCTGATGCTACCCGCCTACGTACCCAACAACGCCGCCGTCCTCGCCGGCGGCGGACCCCCCATCGACGGCGGCCGAACCTGGGGAGGTGACCGCCTGCTCGGCGACGGCAAGACCTGGCGGGGGAGCGCCGGCGGCGTGCTCGCCGGCGGCGTGCTCGCCCTCCTGCTGAACCAGCTGGCGCCGCTCGACGTCGCCGGCGCCATCCTTCCGGAGTTCCCCGTGCTCGCAGCACTCGGCCTCGCCCTGGGCGCCATCCTCGGCGACATCGGAGCGTCGTTCGTCAAACGCCGTAGCGGCCGCGAACGCGGGAAGCCGATGCCCCCGCTCGACCAGCTCGACTTCGTGGTCGGAGCGTTCGCAGTCACCCTGCCGCTCGCCCACGACTGGTTCGTCGAACAGTTCACCGTACCCGTCATCGCCGCCGTCGTCGTCATCACCCCGCTGCTCCACGTTTCCACGAACTTTATAGCGTATCAACTCGACCTCAAGGACGAACCCTACTGATGGATACGAACGATGAGGTCGTCCGCGCGCTCGTCGACAGCGGAGCAGTCCTGTTCGGAGAGTTCACCCTGTCGAGCGGGAAGGAGAGCAGCTACTACGTGGACAAGTACGTCTTCGAGACCGACCCAGAGGCGCTCGAGGCCGTCGCATCCGCGGTCACCGACGTCCTCGACGTCCTCGACGCCCACAAGCTCGCCGGCGTCGCGCTCGGCGCCGTGCCGCTAGCCGCCGTCACCAGCGTCGAGAGCGGCCTGCCTTACGTCATCGCGCGGAAGGAGGAGAAGGAGTACGGCACCGGCAACGCGATAGAGGGGAGCCTCGACGAAGGCGAGGAGGTCGTGGTGGTGGAGGACATAATCACTACGGGCGGTAGCGCGGTCGACGCCGTGGAGAAGCTCCGAGCCGCCGGCGCCACTGTGAACCACATCGTGGTGGTCGTCGACCGGCAGGAGGGCGGACGCGACAACCTCGAAGATGCAGGCGTCGAGGTGCACGCGCTGACGACGGCGGAGGAGTTGCTTGCTGCGGAGGAAGCCGGTGAACCGAGGGAGTCGGGGGAGGCGGAGCCTTGACGCCGGAGCGCGCTCCCAAGGTCGACGCCTCCATCGCCGGCGCCGACGACGGACGGCTCCGGGAGGCCATCGACCGCCTCCACACGGAGGAGGTGCTGTCGTACATACGGGCTCAGAACACCAACGCCGTCGAACGCCTCGGCTACAACGACCACGGCACCGAGCACATCGAGATCGTACAGAGGCGCGCACTCGAGATAGCTTCGTTGCTGAAGGACGAGGTCGACTGGGGCGTCGAGGATCACGACCTTGGGCTTGGTTACGAGGACGCCTGCGTGGTCTGTGTCTCCGGCGCCGCCTTGCACGACGTCGGCCACATGGTCCACCGCGAACACCACGCCGAGCACTCGGTGACGCTGGCGCAGCCGCTCGTCGACCAGGTGCTGGACATCTACGACACCGCCGAACGGGTGGCGCTGAAGGGCGACGCCCTCCACGCGGTGATCTGCCACCACAGCGGGAGCAACCCCCTGACGGCGGAGGCCGGTATCGTCCGGGTCGCCGACGCCCTCGACATGGAGGAAGGCCGGAGCAGGATGCCGTACAGCGCCGGCCAGCGGAGCATCGACACCGTGAGCAGCCAGGCCATCGAGAGGGTCCGGGTGAAGGACGGCGAGGAGTTCGACGTCCCCGTGCTCGTCGAGATAGAGATGACGAACAGCGCCGGAGTCTACCAGATAGACGAGCTGCTGAAGGCGAAGCTCCAGGGCAGCGGGATAGAGCAGCACTTCAAGATAGTCGCGGTGAACGAAGGCAGGGACGAGATAGTCGGGAGGCTGGAGTTCTGAGATGAGACAGAATCGACGAGAGACGGAGGGGAGCGGCTGACGATGGTGCTCTCCGACGGCGACATCCTCGACAGGCTGGAGGAAGGCGACCTGAAGATAGAGCCGCTCGACGACCCCGAGCTACAGGTGCAGCCCGCATCCGTAGACATGCGGCTCGGACGGGAGTTCCTCGAGTTCCAGCGGGCGAACATCGGATGCATACACCCCGACAGCGAGGAGGAGACCGAGGACTACACCCAGAGGAGGTACGTCGACCAAGGCGACGAGTACGTCCTCCACCCCGGCGACTTCGTGCTGGGGACGACTTACGAGACGGTGGAGATACCCGACGACCTCGTGGCGCGGGTCGAAGGCCGGTCGTCGCTCGGCCGCCTCGCCGTCGTCGTCCACGCCACCGCGGGCTTCGTCGACCCCGGGTACCGCGGTCAGATAACGCTGGAGCTCTCGAACCTCGGCACCGCACCGGTCGCGCTGAAGCCCGAGGAGATGCGGATAAGCCAGCTCGTCCTGACGGAGCTGTCGTCGCCCGCGGAGCGTCCGTACGGCAGCGACCGCGGTTCGAAGTACCAGGACCAGTCAGGGCCTACGGCGAGCCGCATCGGCGACGACGAGGAGTGGCGGAGCTGACCGACAGACAGCTCGGGAGTCCGAACACGCGTCAGCTGTCTGAGACGCCGTAGACCTCTTCGTGTTCCTCGCAGAACTCGCTGCCACGCAGCTGGGCGTCGAACAGCTCGCCGTGCCGGTGAGCGTTGTACAGGCGGCAGCCCTCCGTGTCGCAGAACGCGTCGCCGGAGAGGTGGTAGTCGACCGCTTGGAGGACGTAGCCCTTCAGCGCTTCCGTCGTCCGGGGGTCGTCCTCGACGAGGAAGTCTCCCTCAACCTGGTTCTCGAGGACCTCACGAGGCGGCGCGTCGCCGGTGGCGAGCGCGTGCTTCTGCTTCGCCTTGTAGTACTCCTCGGGCTTCGCCGGCGCCTCGTACAGACCTGGGACGCTGACGAGCGCGGGTTCGCCGAGGACGACGACGCGCTTGTGCCACCGGCCGTCGTGGTCACCCCAGGTGCCGAGTGCGCGGTCGATGAGCACGACGTCGAGGACGTCCCCGCTCCCCGCTCCCTCGCTGTAGGGATACAACGCCCGCTGCACCTGGAAGCCGTCGTACAGCACGCCACCGGCGCGCTCGGGGTCGTCGAGCGCCCGCATCTCGTACCGGACTATACCCTCCATCATGCTGCCGGTGGACTCGTCGTACGGCGACATCACCCGTGCTGAGGCGAACGACTCCGCGAGCTCGCGTTTGTCGGCGTCGTCCTGCACGAGTTCGAGGAATCGAGTGCGGACCTCGACCGACTCTACTGGGCCGCGGCCCTCCAGCCAGGTGGCTATCTCGTCTGCATCGGCCTCCGTGGTCGGCGCGCGGTACAGGTTGACCTGCATCGAGGAGTGGATGGAGAAGAGGATCTCTCAGTCGTCTGCTGGCGTCCTGCTGGTCATGCCGACGGGTTCGGCGTCGACCTCTAGCTCGTCTAGCGCCACCTGCGCGGCGCGCTTGCCGCTGACGAGCATCGCGCCGAACGTCGGACCCATCCGCGGCAGGCCGTACGTAGTCGCCGTCGCCATGCCGGTGACGACGAGTCCGTCGTGTGCGACGCCGGTGTGTTCGACGACGGCGTCCTCGCTCTCGCCCACCCACATCGAATCGTGTCCCGGCGAGTCGTGTCCCGGCGCGCCGTAGGTGTCGTCGTCGGTCTGGT
>CAZXNG010000086.1:0-5677 GCA_964642065.1 uncultured Halobacteriales archaeon | reverse complement strand
TACTACGAGGGCGGCTACTACGAGGGCGGCTACTACGAGGGCGGCTACTACGAGGTCCGGCTCGTCGAGGTAAGGGAGGTAGGTGGCCCCGTGTCGTACGTCTTCGCCGCAGTGCTCGGTGCAGGAGTGATACTAATGGTAGCGGGGGTTCGTCTGCTCCGTCACTCCCGCGACTGAGCTACCCTATCTCGCGCACCCGTTCCGCCACCGTCGCGCCGAACTCCTGCGTGCCGGCGTCGCCGCCGAGGTCCTTCGTCAGGACCTCGCCCTCCGCGATGACGTCCTGCAGCGCCTCGAGCACGAGGTCGGCTGCGCGTTCCTCGCCAAGGTGGTCGAGCAGCAGAGAGCCCGCCCAGATGGTCGCCGTCGGGTTCGCTCTGTCTTCGCCCGCGTACTTGGGCGCGCTGCCGTGCAGCGGCTCGAACATCGAGGTTCCGTCGGGGTTGATGTTGCCGCCGGGAGCGAGGCCGAGTCCGCCCTGGAGCATGGCGCCGAGGTCGGTGACGATGTCGCCGAAGGTGTTCGGCGTCACCACGGTCTCGTAGTGCCCGGGGTCTTTGACGAACCACATGGTGGCGGCGTCGACGTAGTTGTACTCGTGCTCTATCGCGGGGTAGCCCTCGCCCACGTCCTCCATGACCTCGCGCCAGAGTCCGTAGACGTCGGTGAGGACGTTCGCCTTGTCGACGCCGGTGACGCGTTCGTGGCCCTCGTCGCTGGCGTGTTCGAACGCGTACTCGATGACGCGTTCACATCCCTCCCTGGAGACGACGCCCATCTGGTACGCGAGCTCGTCGGCGTCGTGCTCGACGTCGAGGTCGAACTTCGCCTCGTACAGCCGGCGCTCAAGCTCCATCTCCTTCCGGCTCTTCCCGGTAGCGGCGCGTCCGCCGAGTCCGACGTAGAAGTCCTCGGTGTTCTCCCTGACGACGGTGAAGTCTATGTCGTCGGGCCCGCGGCCCTTCAGCGGCGTCTCCACGCCTTCGAGGAGCTTGATGGGTCGGAGGTTGACGTACTGGTCGAACTCGAAACGGAGCTTGAGTATGATGCCTTTCTCCAGAACCCCAGGTTCGACGCGTGGGTCGCCGATAGAGCCGAAGTAAATGGCTTCGTAGTCCCCGAGCTCGTCTACGGCGCTGTCGGGGAGCACCTCGTCGGTCTCGAGGTAGTGGTCGGCGCCGTAGGGCTGCGGCAGCCACTCGACTCCGAAGTTCTCGGCGTCCGCCGCCGCCTCCAGCACCTGCTTCCCCGCGTCGACTATCTCGGGTCCGATTCCGTCTCCGGGGATGACGGGTACCTGGTACATACCCGATGGCGGTGGGCGTCGGTGAAAGCAGTTGTCCTTCTGTTCCACGGGGTTTAGATACCTCGCCCTCCTACGACGCGTCGATGCGCTCGCTCTCCGACGGCCAGACCTACCTCGTCGGCGGCGCCGCGCTGCTGCTGGTCTTCGTCGCAGCGGCGCTCGCTCTCTCCGTCTACCTCGGCGTCGAGCTGACGGCGAGGACCTTCCTCGGCTTCGCGTTCGGCTACCTCCTCAACCTCGGGGTCTACGCCCTCGCGTGGTACCTCTACGTCTCGATAGACAGGAGAGAGGGGTCTTCCGAACCTGGGTCACGGTCATAGCCGCCGTCAACAGGATTAGGCTGCGGCGTGAACCGGAGTGTATGTCGGAGAGAAGCCCCGAACACCCGATATTCGCCGCGCTTTACGACACCGCCATGAGAGGCCTCGAGGAAGACGTGCTGCCGCCCCACAGAGAGTGCCTCGCGAGGGACCTGAGGGGTGAGGTCGTCGACGTAGGCAGCGGCACCGGCGCGATGTTCCACTACTACGCCGACCACGACGTCACGGTGCACGCTGTCGAACCCGACCCGTACATGCGGAGGCGCGCCGAGGAGAGGGCGGAGGAATGCGACGTCGACGTCGTCTTCCACGACACGGGCGCAGAGGAGCTACCGTTCGACGACGACGGCGTCGAGTACGCGGTGTCTTCTATCGTGCTCTGCACCGTCCCCGAGCCTGGAGAAGTCCTCGACGAGGTCGCCCGGGTGCTCGCGCCTGGTGGAGAGCTACGGTTCCTCGAGCACGTGCACGCGGACGGCGCCGTGGGAGCGCTGCAGACCGTCTTCAACCCCGTCTGGCGGAGATGCGCCGGCAACTGCCACCTCGACCGCGACACCGTCGACCGTATCGCCCGCCACCCCGGGTTCACGTTGAAGGAGAGCGAGACGACGGACGCCGCCTCCGCGCTCGCCCGACCGTTCGTCCGCGGCACCGCCGTCCACGAGGGATGATGGTTCAGTCTCCGGCAGCGCTCTCCGCCAGCTTGCCGCGCTCCGCGTCGGCGACGAGGTCGCCTCCACCCCTGTTCTCCGCCACCAGTCTGACGAACTGCTCGACGTTGCCGACGAGCTTGTTCTGCGCCTTCCGGAGGTGGGCCTCGTAGGTGGCGCGCGCCACCGTGGTCTTATCCGCTAGCTCGGCCACCGAGGTGGCGCGGGGTTCCTCGAAGTAGCCCTCGTCGATGGCGAGCCGGAGCGCGTCTAGCTGTCTGTCGGTAACTCCGTCGAACAGATGCCCGGTGGAGACCATGGAGCTGAACGGGATCTCGTCGGCTTCGAGCGCGGTCTTCGCCTTCACCTCTATCTCGCGGTCGTCGTCCAGTTCGTCGAGTAGGTCGAGGACGTCCTCCTCGTCGAAGGATATCACGGTGTAGTGCTCCCAGCCGTGGCGGTAGACCGTCGGCGGCGTGTAGATGCAGCCGTGTCGCTCGAACCGCTGTACTATCGACTCGTCCAGCGGGCACCGGCAGGAGCGTGCGACGACGTTGACCCCGCCGTCGTCTTCGACGCAGTGGAGGACGTCTCCGATGGCCTGTATCTCATCGACGAGGTCGTCGGAGCCGGACGCTGGCGCCGACACCTCCAGCACCTGGCAGTCCTGCAGCGGCCACTCGCGGATGCTGAGCCCCGGGTACCGCTCGGAGAGGTCGCGGTACGGGCACTCGTGACGGACCTTGAACGACGCCTGGTGCATCCCCATGTCGAGGGTGTTAGTACCGTGCCGCAAAGAAGATGGTGGTCATAACTGCCAGCATTTATATGTTCGACTGCGTACTACGACCTAGTAGCATGCAGGAGCTCGACCCCGACACGCTCGCAGAGAGGCTCGACAGCGACGACGACCCGCCGACCCTGCTAGACGTCAGGGACCGCGACAGCTTCGAGGACTGGCACATAGAGGGAAGCCGGAACCTCGACGTCTACGACGAGCTGAAGGAAGACCCCGAGGAAGCCGCGGAGAAGCTCGGGGAGCTCCCCGAGGAAGAAGAGGTCGTGACGGTCTGTGGCCTCGGCGTGATGGCGGACGACGCCACGCAGGTACTGCTGGACCTAGGCTACGACGCCGCGACGCTGGAGGACGGGATGAAGGGCTGGAGCCGCGTCCACAGGACCGCAGAGGTGGACGTCAACATCGACGGCCGCCTCGTCCAGGTAGCCCGCCCCGGCACCGGATGTCTCTCGCACGTCCTCGTCTCCGGAGGTGAGGCCGCGGTCTTCGACCCCTCCAACTACCTCGACGAGTACGACGCCGTAGTCGAGAGCTACGACGCGGAGGTCGTCGCGGTGTTCGACACCCACGCACACGCCGACCACGTCTCCGGCGGAGCCGCGCTCGCCAGGAGACACGACGTCCCCTACTACCTCCACCAGGAGGACGACCTCGGCGTCGACGCAGCACACGTCGAGGACAGCGACGTGGTCGAGGTCGGCGACGTGGAGGTCGAGGTCGTCCACACGCCGGGGCACTCGCCGGGCAGCGTCACCTACGCCGTCGACGACGCCGCCCTCCTGACGGGAGACACCCTGTTCCACGATAGCGTCGGCCGCGTCGAGCTCGGCGTCGACGCGGGCATCGAGGACGTCGACGTCGAGGAAAACGCCGCCACGCTGTACGAGTCGCTGCAGCGGTTGAAGAGCTGGCCGGGAGACCCCGTCGTCCTGCCCGCACACCACCCGGGTTCGCCGAAGCCACCCGAGGCCCTGAGGATGAGCGGTGTCGTCGACCGCAACCCGGGACTGCGGAGGAGCCGTGAGGAGTTCGTCGACCGCCTCGGCGGCGACGTCCCCGAGCAGCCTCCGAACTTCGAACGGATAAAGCGGATCAACGCCGGCGCGGAACGGCTCGACGAAGAGGGGTTCGAGGACCTGGAGATGGGCCCCAACAACTGCGCAGCCGAGTAGGATGACGGCGCAAGATGACGGCGGCGATGCCGAGCTAGAGCAGGGCATCCGCGAGCACCTGCCGCAGTTCTCGCTCCACGTCGCCTTGGTATTCGCCACCGGCCTCACCCTCGGCAGCGAACGCACCGTCGTACCGCTGCTCGGCGAGGAGGTGTTCGGCGTAGGGTCGTTCCTCGTCGTCGGCTCGTTCGTCGTCAGCTTCGGCTTCGTGAAGGCGTTCCTCAACCTCTACGCCGGAAAGTGGGGGGAGGAGCACGGCCGGAAACCCGTGCTCGTCGCCGGCTGGCTCACCGTGCTCCCGCTGCCCGTCGTGCTGATCTACGCCCCGAGCTGGGGGTGGATAGCCGCCGGCAACGTCCTCCTCGGCGTCAACCAGGCGCTCACCTGGAGCATGGCGATAAACGCCAAGATCGACCTAGCCGGCCCCGAACAGCGCGGCCTCGCGGTCGGCATCGACGAAGCCTTCGGCTACACCGGCGTCGCAGTCGGCGCCTGGCTCACGGGCGTCATCGCCGCGGAGACGATGCTCCGGCCGCAGCCGTTCTACTTCATGGCCGCCGTGGTCGTGGTGGCGCTGCTCGCATCGGTCTTCCTCGTCCGTGAGACCGTCGAGCTCGCGCGGATGGAGGGTGACGACGACCACCACGACGCCGACCTGCCGTTCGCGGACGTCCTCCGGCGCGCAACCTACGGCGACCGCACGCTGTTCGCCGCCGCGCAGGCCGGCCACGTCGAGAACTTCGTCGACACCCTCGTCTGGATAGCGTTCCCCATCTACCTCGCCGGCGCCGGCCTCGGCATCGACCAGATTGGTGTCGTAGTCGGCGTCCACAGCGGCATGTACTTCCTCCAGATAGCGACCGGTGGACTCGCCGACCGGGTCGGACGCCGGCCGCCGGTCATCGCGGGTATGTTCGTAGCCGGCGGCGGCGTCGTCGCGATGCTCGCCGTCGACGGCTACCACGGCTGGATAGCCGCCTCCGCGGTCTCAGGCGTCGGCATGGCGTTGCTCTACCCCAACCTGATGACGGTGCCCGGCGACGCCTGCCACCCCTCGTGGCGCGCAGCCGGCATGGGCGTCTACCGGATGTGGCGGGACGCCGGCTACGGTGTCGGCGCCATAGTAATCGCCGCCACCATGCAGGTGGTCAGCGTCGAAGCGGCGTTCGCCGTCACCGGCGTCCTGATGGCGCTATCGGGCCTCGTCGTCGTCGCCTGGATGGAGGAGACGCACCCCGAGTTCGGCACCCACGAGCCGCCGAAGCCCGCGGAGACCAAGGCGTGAACGCAGAATCGGGCGTCAGTCGAGGTCGGCGAAACCCGCGTGGACGTCGAGCACCCAGCGGTAGACGTATGTCTGCGCGGGAACGACGAACAGGAACCAGGCGACTAAGAGGCCGACGACGCCCAGCAATATCGGTATCAAGACG
>CAZXNG010000085.1:0-5731 GCA_964642065.1 uncultured Halobacteriales archaeon | reverse complement strand
TAGGTCTCCGACATCGTGCTGAAGTCGCCGTCCGAGCCCATCGGCTCCGCGGTCATGTGTTCGACCCCGCCGCCGATGACGCAGTCGTGGAAGCCGGCTGCGATGTTCGCCGCCTCCTGGTTTATCGCCTGCTGTCCGCTGCCGCACTGCCTGTTGACCTGCACTCCGGGGACGTCGACGTCCCAGCCCGCGGTGAGGGAGACGAGTCGGGCGATGTTGTATCCCTGCTTGCCCTTCGGGGTGACGCAGCCGTAGCTGATGTCCTCGACGTCGTCGGCGGGGTCGAATCCCACGCGTTCCCTGAGCACCTCCAGAGGTACCGCCCCGAGCTCCTGGGGGTGTACGTTCGAGAGAACTCCGTCTTCCTTGCCGAACGGCGTCCGCACGGCGTCGACTATTACTGCTTCCGTCATGGAGGTGGGTTGTCCACGTGTTCGTATGTAGCTTGCGCCGATGTACAGCGGCTCCGCGGCACCGCGTTCTACCTCCGCGGTCGAGGAGCAACAGCTTGACAATCTATATAGGTCGGCCGAAGGTATCCGGCGGTATGGCGCTGAAGCTGCCGAGCGAGGTCGTGGTCGAGTCCTTCCTGCCGGCGTTCAGGCTCGAGCTCGCTCAGCGGCTCGACGAACGCGGGATGACGCAGCAGGAGATAGCGGACGTCGTCGGCGTCAGCCAGCCCGCCGTCAGCAAGTACGTCGCAGGGGACGTCGACGTCGAACCAGTGGTCGCCGAAGACCCCGGGTTCGCCGCCGCAGTCGACGAGATAGCCGACGGTGTCGCCAGCGGAGAGATGGCAGAGTTCGAGGTGCTGTCGCGCACAGTCGAACTCGTCCGCTCTACGATGGACCGCGGCCCCGTCTGCGAGATACACGAGCGCGAGCAGCCCTCGCTCCGTGGCAGAGGCTGCGACATCTGCGTCCGAGACGCCGGCAGGGCGGAGGAGAGCGCCGTCCTCCACAGCGTCCGCCGCGGGGTGCGCCGGCTTCGCTCGCTCGACGAAGTCGCCGGCCACGTACCCGCAGTCGGCACCAACGTCGTCGAGGCGCTGGAGGACGCCCAAGACCCGACGGACGTCGCCGCGGTACCGGGACGCGTCTACGTGATGCGCGGCGGCGTCCACGTGCCCGCGGAGCCGGAGTTCGGTGCGTCGCGTAACGTCGCCGAGGTCGTGTTAGCCGCGAAGGAGGTCGACGGATTCGTCGGGGCGGGGTTGAACGTCGCAACCTCGGACGCACTGCTGGAGGGGTTCCACACCGCAGGATACAGTACGGAGGAGTTCGACGCCGAACGCGAGGAACGCCGGAGCGAGCTCGCCGTGGTCTTCGAAGACGGCGTCCCCGACGTCGCGTTCCACCGCGGCGCGTTCGGCGTCGAACCCGTGACCTACGTGCTCGCGGAGACGGCTCCGGACTCGGTGGAGAAGCTGGAGCACGCTCTAGAGATGCTGTAGCAGACGTTCCGACGCGTCCGGAGGCACCGGGTCGTAGCTCAGTCTTCGTCCTCGTCCTCCTCTTCCGCGTATATCCGTTCGACCGCGTCTGCGTGCTTCTCCAGGATGTTCCGGCGTTTCTTCTTCAGGCTCGGCGTCAGCATGTCGTTGTGCTCCGTCCACTCCTCGCTGACGCACTCGAACTTCTTGATCGTCTCGTAGTCCTCGAAGCTCTCGTTCACCTCGTCGACCTCCTCCTGTATCCAGCTACGGACGACGTCGTTCCCGCAGAGCTCCTCGTCGTCTTCGGGGAGGTCGACGCCCTCGTCTTCGGCGCGGCTCCGTATGGCCTCGAAGTTCGGGACCATCAGCGCGCTGGTGAACTTCCGGTCGTCGGCGACGACCATGCACTGCTCCACGAGCTCGCTGGTGCTGAACGAGTCTTCGATGGGTGCGGGCGCGAGGTTCTTCCCCGTCGACAGCACGAGTATCTGTTTGACGCGTTCGCGGAACTCGACGTAGCCGTCCGGCCGTAGCTCGACGAGGTCGCCGGTGCGGAACCAGGCGTCCTCCGTCGGATACTCGTCCTCTCCGGCCTCCTCGACCTCCTCGACGGTGACGCCCTCGAACGCTTCCGCCGTCTGCTCGGGCTTGCCCCAGTATCCACGGGTGACGTTGTCGCCTCGCACGAGGAGCTCGCCGACCTCGCCGCCCCTGACCGGCTCGATGCCCGCCGCCTCCGACTCGTCGACCTTCACCTCCATCTCACAGATGCGTGGGCCTATGGTGCCTATCTTCGGCTCCTCCACGGGGTTCGCGGTGACGATGGGCGTCGTCTCCGTGAGCCCGTATCCCTCGATGATGGGGAGGCCCATGCCGTGGTAGAGCTTGCAGAGGTCGGGGGAGAGGCTGCCGCCGCCGCTGATGAAGAACTCGACGCGGCCGCCGAGCGCCTCGCGGACGCTGGAGAAGACGAGCTTGTCGGCGACCCTGTGCTTGAGGTTCAGCCACGCCCCCGGCGAGTCGGCGTCGTAGTGCTGGCGGCCGACCTCGGTCGCCCAGTCGAATATCTTCTTCTTGACGGGGCTCTCGCTCGCCTGCTTCCGGATGGCCTCGTACATCTTCTCGTACACCCGGGGGACGCTGGTGCCGCCGGTCGGACGGATGTCGCCGAAGTCGTCGCGGAGGGTGTCGGGGCTCTCGGCGTACGCTATCTCGGCTCCGAGGCCGAACATGTAGAACTGGCTGAAACGTTCGTAGCTGTGGGCGAGCGGGAGGAAGCTGACGACGACGGTGTCGCTGTCGAGCGTCGGAAGGTCGCCCTTGTCCGGCCGCGGCGCCATCCGCTTGTGTATCTGGTTGACGGACGCGCGGAAGTTGCCGTGGGTGCACTCGACGCCCTTCGGCTGACCCGTCGTGCCCGAGGTGTAGACGAGGGTGGCGAGGTCGTCGACCTCGACGCCGTCGAGCCAGCCCTCGAACTCGTCCTCGTCGAACGCCTCCGACCCCATGTCGTGGACGTCCGCGAGCGTGTGTACGTCGTCACGGTCGGTGTGGCTGGACTCGTCCATCACCACGATGAACTCGAGGTCGAGGTCGTCCTCGACCTCGAAGACCCGCTCCACTATCTCGTCGTTCTCGCAGACGACGCCCACGCTTCCGCTGTCGCCGAGCAGGTACCGCGCCTGACGCGGCGAAGAAGACTTGTATACGCTGGTGACGACCCCGCCGCGCGACAGCAGCGCGTAGTCAGACAGCGCCCACTCGAACCTCGTGTCGCTGAAGATGCCGACGCGGTCGCCTCTCTCCACCCCGAGCTCGTCGAAGCCCGCCGCCAGGTACTCCACCGCTTCCTTCATCTTGGCGTAGGTCACGCTCTCCCACTCTCCCTGCTCGGCCTCGGGGTAGACGTCGGACGTCATAGAGCGGTCGTAGACACCGCCCTTGTAGGTCTGCGCCGCGTCCTCCGCGTGCCTCTCGGCGCTCCCGCGGAACAGCTCCGGTATAGAAGTGGTTCCCACGACCTCGTCCTCGTACTCCCGTTCGGCCTGGAACCAGCTCTTGCTCTCGAGTTCCTCCATGGGGTATCAACAGCGGGTTCGGTAAAAAGACTGACGCCCGTCTGCGTCGAGACGTCGGGGTTCGTCGTCGCTCCGGTCGACGGACGAGGCTCTTCCCGTTCTACTGCTCGGGTATCAGGCTGGCGCGCGTGAACTCCTGCTCCGCACTGCCCCGCAGCGCCTCCTGAGCCTCCTCCAGCGGGAAGGTCGCGTCGAGCAGGTCGTCGTAGGGGTAGTCCTCGGCGTTGGCCTTGAGGAACTCGATGGCTTTCTTGAGGTACCAGGGCTGGTAGAACAGCTGGCTGTGGACGTCGATACGGTTGAGGGTGAGGTCGGCGGGGCTGAACTCGGTCTTCAGCTGCGCGCTGATGTTACCTATCTCGATGTACCTGCCGGCGTTCCGGAGCATGCCTACGCCCTCCACGAACGCCTCGGGGATGCCGGCGACCTCTATGCCGACGTCCGCTCCGTCGCCATCGGTGAGCTGCTGCACCTTCCTGATGCGTTCGCCGCTGGTGTCGAAGTCCTTGATGTCGACGACGTGGTCGGCCCCGAACTCCTTCGCCCGCTCTATCCGGCCGTCCACGCCCTCGACGACGATGACGTCGCAGCCGCTCTCCTTCGCGTAGGCGATGGAGTTGATGCCGAGACCTCCGGCGCCCTGCACCAGCACGGTCTCGCCCTGGTTGAGGTCGGCCTGCTCGAAGCCGAAGATTATCTGCGAGAGCGCGCAGTTGGCGCTGGCGACCACGTGGTTCGGGAGGTCCTCGGGGACCTTGTAGAAGTGCTGGTCGGGCTGGACGTAGTAGTGTGTGCCGAAGGTCCCGCGGAAGTGCGGTGCGATGGACGCGGGCTGCATCCAGTCGCCGGTGCTCTTCACGATCTCGCAGGCGTAGAAGTCGCCGTTGCTGCAGCCGGCGCACTCGCCGCAGGGCTGGAAGTAGACCGGCGTGATTATGTCGCCTTCCTCGACGCGTTCGCCGGCGCTGTCGGTGTCGACGTCGTCGCCGAGCTCGACCACGCGGAGCACGGCCTCGTGACCGAGCACCGCTCCGGGCGGTACGGGGAACTCGCCCTTCCAGAAGTGGACCTCGCTGCCGCAGACGTTGGTCTGGATGACCTCCGTCAGCACGGCGCCGTCCTCGACCTCGGGCTTGTCCTCTATCTCGACTATCTCGGTCTCCCGTTCGCCCTGAAGGGTGACGACCTTTCCGAACGCCATCCTAGTACCTGAACTCGCTGTCTATGCTGGTTGCACACTCGACCATCGCGACCGACGCGTCGCTGTACTCCATGACCTTCTGCATGTCTCCCTGGAGCTCGAACTGGCCGCTCATCAGGCTGTCTATGGCGCCTATCTCACCCTGAGCGAGCTTCTTCCAGTTGCTGTAGGGGCCGACTATCTCGAAGCCGTAATCCTCGTCCTCGGGGTCGTCGACGGGGTGTACGTCGTAGCATTCGCCGCCCTCGAGTCCGATGAAGTAACGGAGCTTCCCGTCGGGCCCCTCGAACTCCTGCCACTCGGGGTCGTCCTCGAGGCCGTCGACGTCGGGTTCGATGGTGAAGACGAAGTCCCCGTTGAATCCCTTGCCCCAGTCGGCGCCTAGCTCCTGGTACTCCTCGTTGGCGTTCAGCTGTTCTTTCCACTCTTCGATCCACTCTTCGCTGGGGAACTCTATAGCCATTGTTAGCTCTCCTCTACGGAGACGGTGTGGGATAGCACAATAAATCCTTCTCCGGATATGTCGTGCGCGGAAGAGGTGAAACGCCGGAATCGACCCTCAGAAGAACGGCTCAAGCTTTTTGACGGCCGCCGTACCCGCTTGACCATGGACTTCGGACTCGACGACAAGACCGCCCTCGTCACCGGGGGCGCCGGACGTCTCGGCAGCGTAGACTCGAAGATACTCGCGAACGAAGGCGCCGAGGTCGTCGTCCTCGACGTCGACCTCGACGGCGCGGAGAGCGTCGTCGACGAGATACAGGACGAAGGCGGCGAAGCGCTCGCCGTCGAGTGCGACCTCACCGACCGCGAGGTCGTAGCGGAGACGATGGAGGAGGTACGGGACGACACCGGCGGAGTCGACGTCCTCGTCAACAACGCCGGCCTCGTCGACGCCGTCGGAAAGGTCGACGGATACGACGACTCGCTCTGGGACCGCGACATGGAGGTCAACCTCACCGGGACCTACAACATCACGAAGGAGATATTCCCCGAGATGTGCGACCGCGGATGGGG
>CAZXNG010000084.1:0-5775 GCA_964642065.1 uncultured Halobacteriales archaeon | reverse complement strand
GTCGGCGTGCTCCGCCAGCCTGCCGGCGCCAGCTGCGACCTCCCGCGCCCATCTTTCGAGGTAGAGCGTCAGCGCGAGCCTTGCCTCCTTGCTCACACGGAAGTCCTCGGCGCGCAGTCGGGCGATACGGTCGACGGGCGCGACGGGGAGCGTGAGGTCGTCCGTCGACGGAACGTCTACGTCGAAGCCGTAGTCCTTCGGCCTGATGGTCTTCCTGCCGTCCGCGTCCGTAGCACGGCTGGCCTCCTCCGAGATTCGTGCGCCCTCCTCCTGTATCTCGAGAGCGAGCTTCTCCGCCGCCTCCCGACTCACCCGTTTGTCTCCCACGGACTCGCGTATCAACGTGTCCACGGGAGCGTAAGGTAGTTCGACGTTGTTCATCGCACCACCGTCACGGACGTCGGAGTCCTGGCGACTAGCTCGCGCGCCACGCCACCCATCGCCTGGTTGTACTGCTGCGAGAGCCCCCTGTGTCCGACGTACAGGCAGTCGTAGCCCTCGGAGTAGCTGGATATCACCTCGACGGGGTCGCCGTACAGGGACTCCGTCCTCACGCCTGCGTCGTAACCCAGCGCCTCCGCTCGGGAGCGAGCGTCCTCCAGCACGTCCTCGGAACGCTGCTCCGCCTCGGACATGTCCTCTATCAGCTTCCGGTCGTCTTCGGTGTAGATTCGTGGGGTGACGGCGTGCACGACATCGAGGTCGGCGTTGGCGGCGAGAGCCATCTCCACGGCGTACTCCAGCGCGGCTTCGCTTTCCTCCGAACCGTCGACAGCTACGAGGAACTTCATTAATCTCCGTTTGGCGGTGCGTCGAAGTTAACGTTTCCCATGGCCTTGAGGTAACGTCTCTCGACGTCGTGAAGCTCACCGGGCGCCACAAGGAGGTGGAGGGGTTCGCCGTAGTCGTGGTCGGCGACATCCTGCGGGGAACCACCGTATACGTGAGGTCCGTTCGAACCCATCCGTGCGACGCCGACCACCAGCTCCAGGTCGTCGCCCATCTCCATCAGCGCACGGGCGCCCTCGTCCGCCGTCATGTAGCTCGCGCCGTCCGGCGAGACGTCGATGTCGAGGTATATCAGGGTGTGCAGTCCGCGTTCGAGGTTCTTCAGGACGACGTCGTAAGGCGAGCTCGGCGTCCAGCCGTCCCGCTCCACGAGAGAGGTCGACCGGCCGAACCGGTAGTTCTGCAGCCCGGTGACGCCCGAGACAGCGGAGGCGGCGCTGGGGGCGTGCACCAGCCGCGTCTCGACACCGCGTTCCTCGGCGCGAAGCCTCAGCTCCGTGTGAGTGGTGCTCACCATCGTGTCGCCAGCCGTCAGGAACACCACGTCCCGGTCCTCAGCGGCGTCGACGACGACGTCGGAGTCCTCCACGTCGCCGCGGTCCAGCACCTCTATCTCTCGGCCGTGGAAGTTCTCGAGCTCCCGAAGGGAGCAACCCGTCAGCCTGCTGGTGTAGAACTCCGCGTACACGGCGTCGGCCTCCCGGATGGCGTCTCGGCCTTCGAGCGTCACGCTGTGTTCGTCGTACAGTCCGAGGCCGACGAAGTCGAGCATGCCCTCACTACCCGTCGAGCCGGATAAAACGTGGCGTTTCGGCTGTCGTGTCTCTTATGTCGTATCCCGTCCTTCCCTCTCACATGGAGCGGAAGTACGACGTACTGACCACCCAGGAGATAGACTCGGGCCGCGCCACCGACGCATACTTCCTTAGGACCGAGGAGATACTGGAGCACGAGGACGAGGACCCCGAGGTCGTCGCCGAGGTCGGCGAGACCGTCGACCGACCTCACGTCTTCGCCGGGCTGAAGGACGTCGCACGGATGCTCGAAGGACGGGACGTCGACCTCTACGCCCTGCCCGAGGGCGCGACCTTCCGGAACGCGCCGGTCCTGCGGCTGGAAGGCCGGTACACGGAGTTCGGCAGGTACGAAACCTCTATACTCGGCTTCACCTGCAAGGCATCCGCCGTCGCCACCGCGGCAGCGACGATAGACGCCGCGGCCGGAAACGCCACCGTCGCCAGCTTCGGCACCAGGAGGGAGCATCCTTCGACGGCCGCCATGGTGGAGCGCTCCGCGCACATCGGTGGAGCCGACCTCGTGTCACACGTCGCCGGCGCCGAAGCGGTCGGGCTGGAGGCCGGAGGCACGATGCCTCACGCCCTCGTGATATCACTCCGGAGCCAGGAGCGCGCGTGGAAGGCGTTCGACGAGGCGCTCTCCGACGACGTACCCCGAATCATGCTCTGCGACACCTACGAAGACGAGAAGAAGGAGTCCGTCGCCGCAGCGGGGGCGCTCGGCGACGCCATCGACGGTGTCAGGCTCGACACCACCGGCAGCCGCCGCGGCGACATGCGGGAGATATGCGAGGAGGTGCGGTGGGAGCTCGACGTCCGCGGCTTCGAAGACGTCGACGTCTTCGTCAGCGGGGGCATCGGCGTCGAGGAGGTCCTGGAGCTACGGAACGTCGTCGACGGCTTCGGTGTCGGAGGCTCCATCGCAAGCGTCCCACCCGTCGACCTCTCGCTGGACGTCGTCGAGGTAGAGGGCGAGCTGGCGGCGAAGCGCGGGGAGACGAGCGGGGCGAAGGACGTCGTCCGCGACGAAGACGGCGTTGACCGTCCGGTGCCCGCCTCCGAAGACATCGACACGGAGTACGTCCAGGTTCTCGACTCCGGCGAGATAGTCCACGACTTCGACCTGGAGGACGCGAGGGAGAGGGCGGAGTCGTTCTCACATCAGTTCGAGGAGTACGTCGAAGAGCTAGAAGTCTGAACAGAGGGAGTTAGACCGGACGGTCGTCGGTTGGACCGGGTTTCAGGCTTTCGCCGCGAGCTCTATCTCCTCGACCTCGCCGTCGGGTTCGTCCTCCTGGAATATCTGTGCCTCGAAGGTGTAGACGTCCACGCCGGCCGTTCTCCACGCTCCGCGGTCGAGCCTCGCCTTGCACGACGCCCTGTCGAGGGTCTCTTCGACGCTCCAGCCGTGCTCGAGCGGCACCGTCGGCATCAGCCAGCTGGAGGTCCTGTCGCCTTCGACGATGACGCCGTGACGGCCGAGCGACAGCTCCTCCGCGGGTTCGTCCAGTCGTTCGATGTCGTCGAGTATGCATAGCGTGACGGCGACCTTGTCGAGCTCGCACTTGCCGAGCTTGTCGGTGCCGGACTCCTCGCTCGACGCCTCTATGACCGCGTCGACGATGGCCTCCGACAGGTGCTTCTCTCGCTTGTACGACACCCCGCTGCCTCTGACGCGCTGCCTGCCTCGCGTCGACCGGAGCTTGACGGAGGCGCCGAGGCGGTCGTAGAAGACATCCTTCATGCAGCCTGGTCGCTCGCGTTTCCCGTTGGCGACGTACGACTCCATCGAACACCGCGCCAGTTCGATAGCCTTGCTCCCCTTTTCGACAGTCAGTTCAGCCAAGCCGAACTCCCTCCTGCTGTCATCGTAGCGTCATACGTACCCCAGAGGTTTATTATTATCCCAAGTACGTACCCCTTCCTTACATAACCCTCGCGTCAACGTTCGTAGTTGGACAACCATACATCGCGATACCGTAAAGATTCCTCTCGTATGGACAAACATGTACATCTGCCGTCACCGAAGCTGTCTTGAGCGCGCGCACACCAGTTCCGATGACGGAGGGAGGACGGCTCCCGTGGCACTCACGAGGAAAGTCCCCCCACCGCGGGACAGGTGGCTCGGCGGCGTCGGAAACACCGACGGTCCCGAAGCCCGGGACGAAGCCGAGGCCCCGGAAGGGGCGGCCATCGAACAGAGACGACACGTCCACTCCCGACCCGTGACGCGCGCGAAGCCCCTCGCGAGAGGGCGCGAGCTAACCCGCAGAGGGAAGACGGAGTGGGAGCGATGGAACGGCGAACCCCACCGGTGCAAGCCGACGCACACAAGGTAGTCCCGCATCCGCGTCGGCGCTTCGTCCGTCCGAGAGGAGGACGAGACCAGACAGGTCCAGCCGAATGCCGTCACGAACAGAAGGGGGCTTACTCCCCTCCGTCCAACACCTATCGACGAACGGACGACGTAGAGCGCCTGAAGCTACAGCGACAGCTCCCCGTGATGTACGAACTCCTCGGCCGACCGCCTCATCTTCCTCTCCCGGTTCCACTCCTCTCCCTCCTCGTCCACGTATCCCAGCGTTACCATCAACACCGGCCTGAGTCTGTCGGGTACCTCGAACTCCTCGACGATGGCGTCGCCGTCCCAGCCGCCCATGGGACACGACGCCACGCCCTCGCTCCAGGCGGCGTACATCAACGTCGTCGCCGCGATGGTCGCCGACTGCAGCGCCCACTCGTCGTTGCCCTCCGGAGACTCGTCCTCGAACCGCTCCGTCAGCTTCTCCGCGCTCTCCCGCGAGCGGTAGCCCTTCTCCACCTCGTCGAAGAACACACGTTCCGCGTGTGAGCCCCGGTCGCGGTCGCCGAAGACCACGACGACCGCGCCGGCGTCCGTCACGTGCTCCTGACCGTACGCACAGTCCTTCAGCGTCTCCTTGCCATCTTCTTCGCGCACCACGAGGAACTCCCAGGGCTGGAGGTTGTAGCTCGAAGGCGACCATCTGACGGACTCGAAGACTCGCTCCAGCGTGTCGTCGTCGACCTCGCGGTCGACGTAGTCGTGCACCGACCTACGGCTGCGTATGGCTTCCTCGGTATCCATGGCGTAACTAGGTCGTCGGTGCAGATGAAGGCGGTGAAACGCCTTCGCACGCTCCGGTCGGTGACCTGCTTCTGAACGGCTCCGGCGAACCGCTTTTGGAGTCCGTATACCAAGAGCCATCATGTCGGTAGACTACGGCGCACCCGACGAAGGACGCCACGTGAACTACTGGGAGTACGACCCAGTCCTGCGGCGTGAGATGGACCGCGTCTTCTCCGGGGAGGAGCGGGAGTACGCCGTCGACGAACTCCGGGACTTCGGAGCGGTGGTGGGCGACGTCGTCGCCGACAACAGCGAAGCTGTCGACGCACGTCCGCCGGAGCTCTCGACCTACGGCCCGCTCGGGGATGTCGTCAACGACGTCGACTACCCCCGCGAACACCTGGAGAACGAGAAGCTGACCTTCGAACACGGCGCAGTCGCCGACAGCTTCCGCACCCCGGAACCGCTTGACGAACCCATGCCACTGACGTACTCCCTCGCCTGCCACTACCTCACCTGCTACAGCGACATCGGACTCGCCTGCGGCGTCTCCATGACCGCGGGCGCCGCGCTCGTCTTAGAGCAGTACGCCGACGGACACGACGACAGGTTCGAAGCACTGACCACACGTGACTACGACGAGGTCGGTCAGGGTGCGATGTTCATAACCGAGGTGCAGGGGGGAAGCGACGTCGGCGCCAACGAGACCGCCGCCGAGTACGACGACTCCGAGGGATGCTACCGGCTTGAGGGAGAGAAGTGGTTCTGCAGCAACGTCGACGCAGACGTACCCCTGGTGCTCGCGCGCACACCCGATGCGCCGTCCGGCACTGCTGGCCTGTCGATGTTCGTCGTCCCGCCGGAGCACGACGGCGAACCCAACGACCTCCGGGTGAAGAGGCTCAAGGACAAGCTCGGCACCAGGAGCGTGCCCACCGGCGAGGTGGAGTTCGAGGGCGCTCGCGGCTACCTCGTCGGCGAGGAGGAACGCGGCTTCAAGTACATGACCGCGATGCTGAACTACGAACGCGTCACCAACGCGTTCGGCAGCTGCGGAATCATGGCGCGCGCCATCCTCGAGGCGAAGGTACACGCCGCCGA